>JBDSPT010000025.1:0-4521 GCA_039930205.1 Opitutus sp.
CACCGAGACCGTATCTGCCAGCTTGCGACGCCCCCGCAGGACCAACGTCACGATCGGTCCCAGCAGCAAAAGCGATGTGACGCTGCAGAAAACGCTGGCGAACGCCCGCACCAGCAGAACGGGCAAAAGAAGCACGGAAAACACCGTCGTTGCGATGCTCCACACATCGTTCTCCTCGCCGGCTAACTTCTGCAGAAAGATCGTGAGCGATTCGAGGCCGTCAGGGTGCAGCGTCCGGGCAAATCCCTCGTCGACCTCGCCGCTGGCGGCTTCAGCTCGCCGGTTCGACGGAAACGCGTGGCGCGCGAGAACTGCCAGTGACGTCCTCGCACGTTTGCTGAACGGCACATCGAGCACGGTCGCCATCACTCCCATCAACCAACGCCCGCGCAACACGCTGTCAGTGATGCGAAGATCTCCGTCGGCCACAGAACTGAGGAGATGAGCTACGACTGCTTCAACTTTGGCAGGCTCCAGCGTGTCCAGCATTTCGCGTGAAATCAGGAGGCCCGCATTTCCGGGTCCAGCACCGATCGCCGCCGCGTTGCTCACGAATGCATCAAACATCAGCAGCGACGGAACCGGCATGCGCGCCTTCGCTGCCGTTGTCCGAACGCTCTCGACCAAATGTAATTCCTGTACGTCCGCGTCTTGTACGGGGCGGGCTTGAATGCGACCCAGCAATCCTGCCGTCGTATCTCGCCGGAAAATACGACGCCCGAAGTACCACCCGGCAGCAGTGATCATCACCGATATCAGGGCGATGCCGATCGTTCCACCCGCGAGGTCGAGACCTGCAGCCAGCCATGATCCGACGCGCGCCGGCAGTAGCCGGCTCAGCAAGGTTGCATAGAGCACGAGGATCAAGACCAGGAGACACGCGACGGCACCCGCAATTGCGCAACTCAGCACGGTGAGGAGTGCGCTCCAGCCTCCGGCGGACCGGCGTCGCCAAGCTTGCGCCTCAAAAAACGAGGGAAGCTTCACCACACTGGCCGGCTTCATCGGCGGATTTTGAACCGGGGGTTTCATCGCGTTGTCGCTGGCAGCAGCGCACTTGTACACGGACGGCCCTCAGGGGCGACAACTTTCGCCATCCCCCACGCGGCGATGCTGAATTTGCCCACGGCGGGTCGATCGAGCCGAACGTTAAAGGCCCGGCGGGTTGTGTGTCAGAATTCTGGACACGTTGACGGCTCCGCGGCGACGGTTCCCCTTTCCTACGGGTCGCGCTCAATTTCCCAACGCTGAACGAGGCCGTCGTCTGGGTCCATCACCTCTCCCGAATGCCGGAAGCCACACTTCGTCAGCACGTGTGCCGACGCGTTTGCGCTCGTCAATGTATGAGCACACACCACACGAACGTCGGCCGCGGTGAACGCAGAAGCAACGGCGGCTCGAGCCGCTTCGGTCGCATAGCCTTTCCCTTCGAACGCTGGAGCCAAGCCGTACGCCAGCTCAACCACTCCCGCGGTATTCGGTGGCCCCTTGAAACCGCAGTGGCCGATCACCTCTCCGCTGTCGCGCAAACGAATAGAGTAGCCAAGAAACCACGGACTCACCTCGCCCTCCGAGTACACGTGCGCGAGCCAATCAGCCGAAACCTGCGCCCGGTCCGCCAGCGACATGGACGCAACCATGCTCCGCGCCTCGGCCACTGTCTTGGGCACGAGCATCAACCGATCCGTGAGAGGAGCGTTATCCATAATCCAAGGTCGCCCGACAACCTAATCCTCAGTCGACGCCCCCGGCAGGTCCGAACATTCGGGAGCGCAACGGCGACTGACGGATCAGTTCCGCGTCCGGCAAACCCACGCACTCCTCCGCTGGCGGAGGTGCGTATTCGACTCGAAATGACGCCAGCCAATCATCCGTCAGCGTCGAGAGCGATGTGGCCGGCTGCGGCGCCTCCTTGTCCGTCCGTTTCTGCACGAACCACTCTGGCCGGGAGAAATCCAGGTGCACTTCGTAGCTTTGTCCCGGCTGCAAAACTTTCACTTCGTGCGGCCGAGGTTTCGCACGGGGCGCTTCAGCTCGAACGCCAGCCCAGCCGGCCGATCCATCCCCGAACGAGTCGTCACGACTTGGAACGAGCCGAAAGAATCGGGCATCATCACCCGCCACAATCGCCAGCGGTTTCGCTCCGTGGTTCTTGAGCTGAACAGTCACGCCGGCCAGCCCGGGACGGGGGACTCGTGCTTGAGCGCCTGACTGACCGCGTGCCGTCGGAACGGCCACGTTCCGATCCAGCGTCAACGTGATTCCGAGCGGCTCCCAACGATGGCCTCTGATCACGGCAAGTCCGTCGTCTCGAACGGCGACCTCCACGTTCAGCGGCACACCCGATTTTTCTCCTCTTGCAGTAGCCTCGAACAACCGCGCTTTGCCCTGTTGCATGAAGAGCGCCTCTACGCCGAAGCGGACCTGAATCGAGTTCAGCGAAACCGAATCCGTTCGCCCGCGCAGGAACACGCCAGAACTGGGCGCGACGTCAGAGAGCGAGATGAGTTCCGCCACCCCCTCACCATCAAGCTTGATCGCTGCATAGACGCGGCGATCCCGTGCCTTTTTGTAGATCGTTTTCGGGTCGAACCACCTCAGCACGCCGTCGCGGCAAAGCCGCTTCCCCACCGTGGAAAGTTCATAGCTCAGGCGGACATAATCTCCGCGCATCGGATCGCTCGGATCGATGGGCGCCGTCCGCAGGAAGACCGACTTTCCGGTGCGCAGCACCCACTCGCGCTCACCGGCCATATACCCAAGCACCACGAGTTGTGCGACCACACCCGCGATCACGACGACTCTCTTCATAACGCATCTCCGTTCGTCTCTTCCGCGTGCCGAAGTTTTCGATAGAACAATCCTTCGGCGAACAGCACGCCACCCAGGACCAGAAAGACCACGCCACGCAACGCGAGGCTTTCGAACAGATCGAAATAACGCGCGAACACCAGGGCCGCGAAAAACAATGATCCGAGGATCACCGACTTCAACTGACCCTCACGGCTGCCTCGAACCATCCACATCGTCGCGATTCCGAGACACACCAGATTGAACACCACGGCCACAAACGTCGCATCCCCCCTGGACGTGTCCATGAACGCGAGCGCCTGGCAGTACAAAAGTGCGATCGGACACAGCCATTCCTCCATTCGTGCCGCTACCGACTTGCCGCGCGTCCACCGCTTGAACAGGAGCCCACTCCATGCGCCCAACGCCAGCGCGAACAAGCACCACCGATACACCAGGGCCATCGGGGTACTCCGCTGATGGTCATTCGTCCAACGCAGGACATGGCGGACGGTATCATCGAAGCTCAGGATGTAGCAGCAGACGACGAACCCGGTCAGGCCGAAGAACGCGAGAACTTGCCGAAGACGGCGCGATGTCGTCTCGTCCATCAACCGGGATGCCGCGATCAACAACGTTGAGAGGGACAATGCCGCCGTGAAGGCTCCTCCGCCTCCGCTCCAAAACGCCGCGTTGGCAATGACCAGAATCGCGAGTCCCCCAATGGCGACCCCTCCCAGGAGGGCTGACTGTTTCCGCCACACAAGCGGCCCAATCCCAACTAGGATCAGTGCGGACGAGTAGTCCACCGGTGCCTCGAAACTGAAAACCTCCGAGCATCCCCAAATCGTCAGCGTGACCGCCGCGAGAATGCCCTGCGGCACCGAATTGAGCGCCCAAGCCAACGCGAGCGTGCCGACGCCCCAGACGAGGAAACCGGTCGGGAAATGTTCATCGATGTTGTAGATCTGCGCCACCAGCCAGATGCCGGCTCCGAACACCATCGAGCCCAGAATCGATCCTGCCTCGCCGATTTCCGGCCTCGGCGGCGTGCTCCATCGAAGCCACAATCCAACACCGTGCGCCACGGCCAAGGTGCCGAAGATCAATCCGAGTTTCCCGAACTTGGGGATTTCGGTCCAGTTGTAGGCCAGCAGGAGAATGATGCCCAAACCCACCACGACCGCTCCCAAACTGGAAAATACGATCAGGCCCCACGATACGCCAGTGCTCGTATCAGGATATAACGCACGCAACCGTCCCGCCTGCTCCGGCGTGATGATCAGCTCCTTCGTCCATCGTTCTATCTCTGCGAACAGCCAGGGATTGCGTTTGCTCATGGTGCCGGAAGACCCATGGCACCAGTGCGTCAGAAAGTTCGTGCACGGACAATTGGAATTCGTGAAGCAGGCGGTGGGGCGAACTGTCCCGGTGAGCCGCGGCTCGTCGAGGACCACTCGCCCTTCCCACTTGGCCCGGCTTTAACCGTTTCCTGGCGCATACCGGCAAGGTAACGACGTGATCCGGATTGCAACCGAACACCTGGGCTCGATTCACCATCCGAAGCGTCGGTTCACACCCGGGGCCGCACCATCTGGTGGCGGCGGTCGTGGCTATTCAACTACGGTATCCGCAAGACTTTGCCGACCGTCAGGCTTCGGTCGTCGCGAAGGATATCGCGATTCGCGGCGAGGATTTCGGGCCAGCGATTCGGGGTCCCGTAGTACTTTG
>JBDSPT010000026.1:0-5196 GCA_039930205.1 Opitutus sp.
GATTTAGGTTTGGGGTTCCGACTCAGTTCCCGAACGGCCACATCTCGCACCGCGAGATAGCCGCGAAATGCGATGCTCGCCCGCAACGGCGCCGGGACTTTCGCGGCCTTCGCTGCTCGAGCCAATCGCCCGAAATGACGGACCTCGCTTCGATAGGGAAGCAACGCCTCGCGACCTGAAACCGTGTCCCATCGCGAATTGATTTCCCACCGCGGATAGCCGCTGAATGGAAAACGATCGCAGGCGAAAGCCAGTTTTGCGGCCTGGCGTGCGGTCGCTTTCCCAAACACCCGTTCAAAACCTCGGACGAGCATTTCCTGGGGATCGTCGACTTCCGGCTGCAGCCATAAACCGGCGGCCGCCGCGTCGATCACCGTCGTGAGTTCCGTGGCCAACCGGAACGGCTCCCAAGAACTCACCAACAAACCATCGGCGCCGATGCGTTGGTTGTGTTTCCACCACGCGAGAATATTGCCGAGGCGATCGCCAAAGTGCGGCATGGGCTCGAAGCGGAACGCTCCATTCATTGGGCAGCCGTAATACTTCAGGCCGTGACGAAGCAGTGGAGTGGAGAGATCTGCTTCCGCGAAGTTAAAGAGCTCCACACGTGGGTGTCGGCGGAACGCGTGATAATACCACTCGTACGCTGTGATCCCACGCGGCAGCAGCGGAACGGCATCAGGGAGGAAGTACAGCATATCGGCCCACATCCCCATCTCCAGGCCGGCAGCACGCGTGAGTGCGTGCAGGCGGTTCACGTAGTGGGCGAAATGTCCGGCCAGACCAATGCGCCCGACTTCATCTCGGCTGAGCGGGTGCTTACCCAGCTGAAACGACTCATCGAGTCCAACGTGCACCTTCCCCGCTGTGCAGAAAGGTCCAACGTCGGCCAAAAGCATGCGCGCGACGTCGAGTGTCCGCGGGTGGACGGGACAAATTTGCCCGGAGTCGAGTGGAGACCCAGACTCAGATCTGAGTTCGTTGAGCTCTCGCAACTCCGGCGTTTTGATCAAGTACTGCGTATGCCCGAGTAGATTCACGATCGGCACCGTTTTGATGCCGACGTTCTCGGCCGCCTTCACGAGCTTGAGCAGATCACGATAGCGATACGCGTCTTTGCGCGCGATACTCGGGAAGCTGGGATATTCGACCGCGTCTTCAAGATGCAGATACAGCTCTTGGTAGCCCCAATCGGCATAGCGAGGCAGCTGCGCATGCAGCCAGTCCAACCGCTCGACCTGGCGGGCGATATCCCACTGAAACGCGCGGATCATTTCGTGGGATTACGTGGTTTCCTGCAGCTGCGCAACGGGCCGTTGGATCCGAACAATGTTCGGTTCTCAGGCGGCTCAACCACGGCGAGTCGAAGTACGCCGAAGTGCGTCCTCCATTTGGTGCGGGGATCAGCCGCGCTTTTTCAGGATCAGCTGTTCCAGCTTGATGATGTCAGCCGCAAATTGCCGAATTCCTTCGGCCGTTTTGTCGTTGGCCATTGGATCCTCGTTGAACGCGAAGCGGAACGACTTCTCATCGAAGCTGACATGTTGCACGTCGGCGCTGGTCGCAGCGGCCGGGTCGAGCTTGCGGGTTATTGGATCATTAGACGCGGCCAGCTCCGCGAGCAGTGCAGGCGAAATTGTCAGGAGATCGCATCCAGCCAGTTCGAGGATCTCACCTTTGTTGCGGAAGCTCGCGCCCATGACCTCGGTCTTGTAGCCGAATTTCTTGTAGTAGGTGTAGATCTGCGCGACGGATTTCACGCCCGGATCTTCCGCTGGCGAGAAATCACGACCTTCGTTCTTTTTGTGCCAGTCAAGAATACGACCGACAAACGGCGAGACGAGTTGGACTTTCGCTTCTGCACACGCGACCGCCTGCGGAAACGAAAAGAGCAAAGTGAGATTGCAGTTGATGCCCTCTTTCTGAAGTTGCTCAGCGGCTTTGATGCCTTCCCACGTCGAAGCAAGTTTGATGAGCACCCATTCGCGTGGCAGCCCGGCCTTTGCGTAGAGCGCGATGATCTCCTTCGCCTTGGCGATGCTGCCGTCGCGATCGAAAGAAAGGCGCGCATCGACTTCCGTTGAGACGCGGCCCGGAACAATTTTTAAGATCTCAGTGCCAAACAGTACCAGCAATAGGTCGATGATCGTGCCAACATTTGCCGCCGCTCCAGCATCCTTGATCGCCTGGTCAACCAAGTGGCCGTACGCCGGCATGCCAGCGGCCTTCAAGATGAGGCTAGGATTCGTGGTCGCGTCCTGCGGCTTGAATTCCTTGATGCTCGTAAAGTCACCGGTATCGGCGACGACTTTCGTGAACTGCTTGAGTTGTTCGAGTTGGTTGGCGGGCATGGGATAGAGGGAGAGGGTGGGTCAGCGTAAGTCGACACCGGACGCTTGCAAATGCGTTTCTAGCCACGCAACCCCGCCGATTTCATCGGAAAAAGTGCCGTCCAATTGAGCTTCGAATGCCTGGTCGAGGACCCGCTTGAACAGAGGCCCGGGCCTATGTCCAAGCGCCAACAAGTGCCGTCCTTTCACGATCGGTGTGGGCCCACTCTGCTCAAACTCGAGTGCGGTCGCCCGCTCCACCAACGACGCGATGCGGGTTTCAGTTTCTTCGGGAGACAAAGGTGGACGACCCCGACTGTCGGACCGCATCACGACTGCGAGCTGCCGGATTGTCGCGGGAACGAGACGATGTGCGAGTCGCCGAATCGCAGCATCCGTGAACGGAGTGTTCGCCCGATCGTGTGCATGATGGTGCTCGACCAGAGCACGCACGAACGGACCGAAATCGAGTGGGGCACCGATCCGCCGCAAGAATGATTCGGCCAGCGGTCCGCTCTTGCTCGCGTGTCCGGGACTAGTCCAACGGATACGGCCGTTTTTCTCCGCCTTTTGAGTGACGGCGGGTTTGCCGAAATCGTGTGCGAGAACGGCGAACGTCAGACGCGGTGAGTGGTCGAAGTCGATCCACTCTGGCAGTTGAACGAGAGCATCGACGCACTTTTGCGTGTGGGTGAACACGTCGCCCTCGGGATGCCACTCGGGTTCCTGCGGCGTACCACGAAGTGCAGCAATCTCCGGGAAATGCCGCAGCCAGTTCGTCACTTCGAGCACCTCCAGACCACGCGAGGGTTTGACGGACTTCGTGGCCCACTTCAGCCACTCACCCCAAATTCGTTCCAGCGGCAGTTCGGTGAACGTATCCGAAATCTGGCGGCAGAGGGCGGTGGTTTCAGGTGCGAGTGAAAAGTCGAAACGAGCCGCGAGCTGGAAGGCGCGAAGCACCCGCAGCGGATCTTCGACGAAAGCAGAGCTCGTGTGACGAAGGACGCGTTTTTGTAGATCGGACTGACCGTCGTACGGATCAATGAGCGCTTCTGAAAAGGGATCGTACGCGATCGCGTTCACAGTGAAGTCGCGCCGCGCGGCGGCTTCGGCATCGCTCAAACCAGGATCGGGCGCCACGGCGAACCCCCGATGGCCGGAGCCCGTCTTCGATTCACGTCGCGGCAAACTGAAATCGTACTCGTCGCCCGATTCAGCGCTGCGAACTTTGATCACGCCGAAGCTTCGCCCGATGACGTCGGTTGCGCCGAACGGAGCAAGTGCTCGGTGCAACACTTCAAAATCGACCCCGGCGACTTCCACATCGAAGTCCTTCGCGGTGATCCCAAGCAACCAATCGCGCACGCCGCCGCCGACCAGCCGGGGCCGTCCGACGCGGCGCAGCGCGTTGAGCATCGACCGAAGATCGGTGGGAACGTGCATTGGTTACTTCCGGTTCCCCAGCGCCTCGACGATCAGCAAAGCCCAGCCGACCACAAAAAAGATACCGCCGAGCGGAGTGATCGGACCGAGCCAACGAGGTCCGCCCAGCGCCAAGCCATACAACGAGCCCGAAAAAATCACGATTCCGACGACCCACGTTGTCGCGACCCAGGCCATCGGGCGCGACACGGTCGTTTCATCTTGTCGCATCCAGACGGCGATCGGCAGGAGCGCGACCGCGTGGAGCAGATGATACCGAACCGCCGTTTCCCAAGCATTGCTCATCCCTCTCTCTAACAGGACATCACGCAACGCGTGAGCGCCGAAAGCTCCGAGGCCGACACCAATTGCCCCGAACAATCCCGCTGCAGCCAGGGTACTTCGAGAATTCATTCGATGAAGGCTCGCACAACGTTGCAGCGAAACAAGTCCGCGGATCATCTACGGCTCGGCAAATTGGGAGACGATTGAAAGTTCACGCCGCGGCGAAAACGGGGGTTGACACACTTCTTTGAAACCCTAGCTGTTGACCCCTTTTCCCATGAAAACCTTCCTCGCCAAAAAGGAGACCGTGCAGCCCAAGTGGTATCTGATCGATGCCACCGGCGTTCCACTTGGCCGTCTCGCAGTTAAAGCCGCCAACCTTATTCGCGGTCGGCACAAAGCCACTTACACCCCCACGATCGATACCGGTGACTTCGTCGTTGTGATCAATGCCGAGAAGGTGGTCCTCACGGGTAAGAAGGAAGTTCAGAACGAGTACATGTTTTTCTCGGGTTTCGTTGGCGGCGAGAGCTACCGGAAGGTGTCTCTGATGCGCGAACGTCATCCGGAGTTCATCATCACCCACGCGGTCAAGGGAATGCTCCCGAAGAACCGCATTGCGGCCAAGATGCTCACGAAGCTCCGCGTTTTCGCGGGGCCAGAGCACAAGCACGAGGCCAGCAGCCCCGTCAAAATTCCCGTTTGATTAGTCCATGAGCACTGTCGCCTCCACCGTTTTCCTCGGCACTGGCCGCCGCAAGACCTCCACCGCCCGCGTTCGCATCAGCGAAGGCACGGGCAAGCTGACCTGCAACGATCGTGATTTTGAGGACTACTTCTCACACGAGAACTTTGCGAAGCAGGCTTATGCTCCTCTGCTGACGGTCGACCTTCGCGAGAAGATCGACGTCTCGGTCAACGTCAGTGGTGGCGGCGTCGCCGGCCAAGCTGGCGCGGTTGCTCACGGGATCGCCCGCGCTCTGCAGAAGATGAACGGTGAACTGCGCGGTGCTCTGAAGAAGGCCGGTCATATCAAGCGTGATCCTCGCGCCAAGGAACGTAAAAAGCCCGGCCAGCCCGGTGCGCGCAAGCGGTTCCAGTTCTCGAAGCGCTAAGCTTCCACGAACCCTCTCACTCTCGACCGCCCGCGCTTCAT
>JBDSPT010000027.1:0-4536 GCA_039930205.1 Opitutus sp.
GTTTTCCCGCTCAAGGATTGGGACCTTGATCGGTTCGCCGAACTCATCGGTTGGTTGGTCAACGAGCGAGACTGTGAAGTTCATTTCTGCGACGCGCCGGCAAATGCGAGCAGCTATCAATCAATCCTCGCCGGCCAGCAGCGACCGTTGAAACGCGCCTGCGTCGACTGGAGTGATCAACTGGAGATCCGTGACGTGAACTCACTCCTACGGCGTATGGACTTGGCGATCGGCATCGACACGGGACTCCTCCACATTGCCGCATCATTCCACGTTCCGATCGTTGCGCTTTTCGGACCGCTCGAGCCGTGGCGGTGGCATCCGTGGGATACTGCGCAAACAATCATCAGACCAGAGGACGTGTCCGGTCCGCGTCCGCTGTTGCGGGTTAGTGTGGCCGAAGTGAAGTCCGCGGTTGAGTCGCACCTCCGCGAACTGACGAACGCCCGGACGACTCCGATTCCAGAATGACGCCTGTCATTCACTTCGTCACTGGTGGTGGATCCGGGGCGACGAAAGTTGCGATCGATCTTGCGTGCGGAAATCTGCGCAACGGCATTTACGTTCCGCTGCTGGTCTTGCGCCGCAAACGCGTCGCGTTGCCGGCTCCGATGCAAGCGCAAATCGATTCGGCGCGACTCGCCGTACGCTGGGTCGATCCGTCGCCGAAACGCCGGACGCTCCGGCAGCTCGCAGCGATTATTGACGAGTATGGGCCGCAGATCTTCGTCGCACACGGAAACAGCGAACACATCTGGGGCCGTCAGGCCGCGTTTCGCGCGAAGGTGCCCGTCGTGATTCACATTGAGCAGAACTGTGAGCGCTACCCGTTCTGGCGTCGTTGGTCGGCCCGCGCGCTTGCCACTCAAACCAGTTCCACCGTTTGCGTGTCACGCGGAGTCGCAAACCACATTCGCGCGCTGGAACTCGCGGGGCCGCGGGTGGACATCATTCACAACGGAATCGATTCCATACGGTTCTCCATCGGCGCGCCACCTCTCACGGAACGTTCGCAGGACGTCATCATGGTCGCGAGATTCGCACGGCAGAAAGATCAGCAAACCCTCATTCGAGCGGCCAGGCGCCTCGTCGACTCGGGTTGGACCGGAAATCTTCTCCTTGGCGGCGGCGGCAAAGCCTCGCATCGCCAGGCCGCCGAAAAGTTGGTTGATCGCCTTCGAATCAGAGATCGCGTCCGGTTCCTCGGCCAGGTGAACGACGCCGCGCCGCTCTACCATCAGTGCCGTGCAGCAGTGCTCTCAACCCACTACGAAGGCATTCCGTTGGTGTTGATCGACTACATGGCGGCAGGATGCGCCGCGGTTGCGAGCCTCGCTCCCGGCACGGACGATGTCATCACAGACGGGGTGAACGGGTGGCTATTTCCGGGAGGCGACGACGCTGCCTTGGCGAAGCTTCTAATGAACGTGCTGGCTGCGGGACCGGCTGTTCAAGCCATTGTGGCGCGCGCCCAGGCGGATGCGCCCGCGAATTTTTCGCTGCAGAAGATGATTGCACGCTACGAAGCGCTGTTCGACGAACTGCTTAAGAATCCTCCAGCGGCGCATTGAGCGTGGCGCACGATCATGGTGGGTAGTTTGTCGTTGCCGCACCAAGGCTCGCTCCCAGCCTCGCGAACGTTGATGCCATTGCTCGAAGTCACTGACCTTCGCACCTACTTTCACACGCGCAGCGGCGTCTATCGCGCGGTCGACGGGGTAAGTTTCTCCATCGGGCGCGGCGAAACCTTGGGGATCGTCGGTGAATCAGGATCCGGAAAGTCAGTGACGTGCTATTCGCTGATGGGATTGGTACCGCAGCCTCCGGGGCGCATCGAGAGCGGCACAGCCATGTTCGACGGGGTCGATCTTCTCCACTGTTCGCCGAAACAAGCGCGATCAATTCGCGGAAAACGCATCGCCATGATCTTCCAGGATCCGATGACGTCGCTGAACCCGTACCTGCGGGTCTCCGAACAGATCATGGAACCGTTGCTGATCCATGAGAAAATCTCGAGAGCTGACGCCTTGAAGCGTGCCGTGGCGATGCTCGACTCCGCGGGGATCAACGACGCCGATCGGCGGATACATTACTATCCGCATGAATTTTCCGGCGGAATGCGTCAGCGCGTGATGATCGCCATGGCGCTGATCACCAAGCCCGAGTTGCTCATCGCCGACGAACCGACCACGGCCTTGGACGTGACGGTGCAGGCCCAGATCCTCGAACTCATCCGCACGATGCAGCGCGAAATCGGCATGGCGGTGATTTTCATCACGCACGATCTCGGCGTCGTATCCGGATTCTGCGACCGGGTAAACGTGATGTACGCCGGCCGCATGGTGGAAGCGGCCGATACCCGCACGTTGTTTTACTCGCCGCGGCATCCGTACACCCAGGCATTGCAGCGCTCAATTCCGGCGCTTCAGCCGAAAGGAAAAGAACTCTACACGATCCGCGGGATGCCACCGGATCTGTCGAAGCCCTTGCCCGGATGTCCGTTCTCGCCGAGATGCGAATTCGCCGTCGATCGCTGCCGAACGATCGTACCTTCGTTGCTGCCAGTGAGCGCCACGCACGCGCACGCCTGCCTGCGTGCCCAGGATGGGGAGATCTGACCCGATGAGCACGGAGCGCGAAACGATCCTTCAGCTGACGGATGTCCGTACGCACTTTCCTGTTTATCAGGGAAGCCTTTTTAAGCGACAGGTCGGCAGCGTGAAAGCGGTCGACGGAGTGACGCTTTCAGTTGGCCGAGGTGAGGTGCTTGGGCTAGTCGGCGAATCGGGCTGCGGAAAATCTACGCTCGCTCGCACAATCATGCAGCTGGTGCCGATCACGGCTGGCGATATTTCCCTCGGAGGAAAGAGTCTTGTCCAAGGCTCGGCGCAGGAACTCGAGCATGCGCGCCGTGATCTCCAGATGATTTTCCAGGATCCTTACGCGTCGCTGAATCCACGCATGACCGTTTTCGCGACGCTGGCGGAGCCGCTCCAGGTCCATCGGATTTGCCCGGTCGCCGAGATTCCCGCGCGGGTCTCGGAGCTAATGAGCCTGGTCGGACTCGCCCCGCGATTCATGCAGAAGTACCCGCATGAATTTTCCGGCGGCCAACGCCAGCGAATCGCGATCGCCCGAGCTCTCGCCCTACAGCCGAAGATCATCCTTGCGGACGAACCTGTCTCAGCCCTCGACGTCTCGATTCAGGCGCAGATTTTGAACCTGCTGGCGGAACTTGGTCGCCAGATGAACCTGACGCTGCTGTTCATCGCTCACGACCTGTCGGTTGTGAAGCACGTGTCTGATCGAATTGCGGTCATGTACCTGGGCAAGATCGTTGAGCTGGGGCCTGCCGCGGACGTGATCGAACGTCCCCGACATCCTTATACACGCGCTCTGGTCAGCGCGATCCCCACGGCGAACCCCGATGTCGAACGAACGCGGCAACGCATCGTTCTCGCTGGCGATCCTCCGTCGCCGATTGATCCACCGCCGGGATGTCCCTTCCATCCTCGCTGTCCCTACGCACAGGAGCGGTGCAAACAGATCGTGCCAGACTTGTATCCGGCGGGCCCTGCCCGAGTCGCCGCGTGCATTCGGTTGGACGAGATCTGAGGCGAGCGGCATTCGATTTTCGTCGGGCACGCATTTATTGCAGTCGATCATTCTGAGATTCCCAGCCCACGCCGGGCCGATGGGTGGAAAACGCCGACGAACTCTCAGACTACCTGTCATTCTGAGACTTCAAACCAACGCTGAGCGTGAGGGTGATAAACGCGGATGAACTTTAAAATATACCTGTCATTCTGAGCGAAGCGAAGAATCAGATTGATCGTCAGTGGGATCCTGCGGTGAGCGCGCACTGGAATCTTCACTGTGTTCAGAATGACCAGCGGGAGTGTTCGTCAGCATTACTAAATTTGCTCCAGCCTTCACCTCCTCACCGAGTTTCAAACCACTTCGATTCCGTCTTCACGTGGGCCGCTTCCTCGATCTTGGAGAAGATCTCTGGCACCGTTTTCGCTACGCGGAACAGGTCCATGTTCGACGGCTTAAAGAATTTTTCGCGAAGCATCGTGTCGAAGAGCGCGAGCAACGGATCATAGAACCCGTCCTGGTTGAAGAAGACGCACGGTTTCTTCACCACGTCGAGCTGACGCAGCGTAAGGATCTCCATGATTTCCTCCAGCGTGCCGAATCCACCGGGCAAGGACACGAACGCATCGGCGCGAGTCTCCATCAGCAGCTTCCGCTCGCGCATCGTCACGACCGTCACAAGTTCATCGGCTTCATCATAAGCCAGCTCGCGTGCTTTCATAAACTCCGGGATCACGCCGACGACTCGTCCTCCCTGAATCTTTACGGCCCGCGCCACCGCACCCATGAGCCCCGTCTTTCCGCCGCCGTAAACCAAGCCCCACCCTCGCGCCACCATCTCCCGGCCGAGCTCCGTTGCCGCCGCGGCGTACTTCGCGTCAAGTCGGTCACTCGAGGAACAGTAAACGCACAGCAACTTCGGCATACAACCAACGGAAG
>JBDSPT010000028.1:0-4332 GCA_039930205.1 Opitutus sp.
AAAAACAAACGATAAAGCCAAAGCATGGAGCGTCTCACGAAAAGACGGACCATTTCAAAAGCCAGCCGAAGGATTTCCGAGCCTTTTGTGCTTTTGGATCTGCGTAACCTGAACCAAGGTGCGGGCATGCCTTCTCTCGTGCGCCTCATCGCTTTTGTCCTGCTTGTCACCCTTTCCCGCGCTGCGCTGCCGTTTCCGCAGGAGACGAGCGACTTGACGCCGGATCCGGCGGCCCGCTTTGGGGCACTCCCGAACGGGATGCGCTACGTCATCTACCCCAACCACGAACCCAAGGCGCGCGCCTCCCTCCGACTGCTGGTGCGCGCCGGATCGTTAAACGAGCGCGACGATCAACGCGGGCTCGCGCATTTCCTCGAGCACATGGCGTTCAATGGCAGCACCCATTACGCACCGGGTACGCTGGTCGAATTTTTTCAGCGGATGGGCATGAGCTTCGGTGGCGACACCAACGCCAGCACGGGTTTCGACCGCACCGTGTACCTGCTCGAGTTGCCGGATGTGAAGGAAGCGACGCTCGCCGAAGGCTTGCAGGTTTTTTCGGACTACGCCGGCGGACTTTTGCTTGAGCCCAAGGAAATCGACAAGGAGCGCGGTATCATCCTCAGCGAAAAACGCACCCGCGACTCGGTGGGGTTCCGCACGTTCGTCGCGCAATTCGAGTTTCTCCTCGGCGGCACGTTGTTTCCGCAGCGCATTCCCATCGGCGATCCCGAAATCATCGAGCAGGCGCAACGCGAGCGGTTCGTCGATTTCTACGACACCTGGTACCGGCCCGATCTGATGTCGGTCGTGGTCGTCGGCGATATCGATCCGGCCGCCGTCGAGCAGCAGATCATCGCCGGCCTCTCGAAAGTACACGCGCGAAACGAGGGACGAGCCGCGCCGGATCGCGGGCGGATCGTCGGGACGGATGAACTTCGCGTGCTGTTCCACCCCGAAGCGGAAGCGCCCGGCACGAACGTTTCAATCTTCAGCCTCGACGCATATACTCCAGAACCGGATACGAAGGCCGAGCGCTTGAAGGACCTGCCCCGCACGATTGCCACGTCGATCATCAACCGGCGTCTGTCGATTCTCGCGAAACAGGAGGGCGCGCCGTTCGTGAATGGACGGATTGGCGTCCAGGAAGCCTTCGACTTTTTCCGTGAGGCTTCGATCGATCTCTCCTGCAAAGCGGACCAGTGGATTCCAGCCCTTGGCGTCGCCGATCAAGAACTTCGCCGGGCACTCGAACATGGCTTTCAGCCGGCCGAACTGCAGGAAGTCGTCGCGGAATTCTTGAACGATCTCGAGCAAGCCGTGAAGACGGCGTCGACCCGTCACTCGAACCGTTTGGCGGATCAGATCGTCGACGCTATTCAGGAAAGGGACGTGTTTACCACCCCAACGGACGACCTGGCGCTGTTTAAACCGGCCTTGGAGAAAATCACGGTTGAGGACTGTGCGGCGGCACTCCGCGCGGCATGGAACGGGAAGGGTCGCGGCGTGAGTGTGACGGGAAACGCCAGGATTTCTGGCGAGGCACTTGCCGTGATTTCCGCCGCCTACGCCAAGTCGCGCGCCGTGGCCGTCGCGCCCCCCGCCGCGACCACTGAGCTGAAGTGGGCTTACACAGATTTCGGCGCTCCGGGAAAGATCGTGAAACGTGAGCACATTGAGGACCTGGATATCGACCTGATTACGTTTGCGAACGGCGTTCGGCTGAATCTCAAGCGCACTCCGTTCGAGGCCGGAATGATTCGGCTCAGTGCGCGGGTCGGGAGCGGCACAGTGACAGAGCCGCCCGACAAACGCGGCCTCGCCGCTCTGGCCGGGGCGGCCTTCGACGCGGGCGGACTAGGGAAGCACAGTGTCGACGACCTCCGGCGGATTCTCGCGGGCAAAAATGTCGGCGTACAATTCAGCGCTTCGAATGACGCATTTATCTTTCGCAGCGGAACCACGCCCGCCGATCTGCTCCTCGATCTGCAACTGCTGACCGCCAAGATCAGTGACCCGGGATATCGTCCAGAAGCCCTGCGCCAGGTGAAGAAGGGGATTGAACAGCTGTATCTAAGCTTTGCGCACACCGCCAATGGCCCGATGTCGACCGAAGTCGCCAATCTTCTGGCTAGCGGAGATCCCCGGTTTGGACTCCCCCCGCAGGAGGTGCTGATGTCCCGAAATCTCGACGAAGTTCGCACGTGGCTGACGCCGGAGTTGGCAAAAGGGGCAATCGAAGTCGCGGTGGTTGGCGACATCGATATTGACGCAACCATCGCAGCCGCCGCGCAGACCGTCGGCGCCCTTCCTGCTCGTGCGTCGAATCGAGATCTCGACGCGCTGAGGAAGGTTAAGTTTCCCGCGCTATTCGCGCGCGAGTTCACGATCGACTCAGAAATTCCCAAGGGCCTGCTCGCGATCTATTGGCCGACCACGGACGAGAGTCAGATCCAACGCACGCGGCGTCTCAATCTACTGACGAGCATCTTGTCCGACCGGCTACGGGTGAAAGTGCGCGAAGAACTGGGCGGAACGTATTCGCCTCGCGCCAACAGCTTCACGAGCGAGACCTTCCCTGACTATGGGTATATCACAGCCTCCGTGGATGTTGAACCCGGGATGGGCACGAAGATTGCCGACACCGTGGTGGAGCTTGCTGACGACCTGGCTGAACATGGCGTGACCGATGACGAACTGGTGCGGGCGAAGCAGCCGCTGCTGACCGCGATCCGGCAGTCTGTGCGCGACAACGGCTACTGGTTGGGCGCAGTGCTGTCTCGGGCCCAACAGAAGCCGGAAGTCCTGGACTGGGCGAGGTCGCGCTCGGCCGATGTCGAGAGCATTACCACCGCCGAGCTCAACGTGCTGGCCAAGATGTACCTGCCACAGTCCCGCGCGTCACGCGTCCTCGTACTTCCTGCCCCAAAGCCGTCTCCGAAATCGTAGCAGAACGCGAAGGCGGCGGCCCGCGCTCGTTTTGACTAAATTGGGGCCGCTCGGTGCTAGCATTCTGGGTACGTTCACGCGAAATGCCGTTCCGTGAATTCCAAGGAATCCTCCCATGGTCTGGAACGCTCCGGCGCCGGAGGCCGAGAGACTGCCGGCTTAATCGTAGGGTGACCGTCTTGCCGTGCCCGGGCGCACCGGGTTCGGTCCGCCCCACATCCCACGCATCAGCAATGCGCGCTCACGACGAGCGAAGCGTTCGTGCCACCAAAACCAAAGCTGTTCGCCAACGCGGCGCGAACGGGCTTCCGCACGGCGGTATTGGGCGTGAAGTTCAGGCCGGTGGCCGCGCAGGCCGGATCGACGTTTTCCAAATTAATGGTCGGCGGTATAACGCCGTCGCGGATCGCGAGGACCGCCGAGAACAAGCCCATCGCGCCGGCACCTCCGAGCAGATGGCCGATCATGGATTTAACACCGCTGACGTGAAGGTTGGCCTTGTTCTCCGCGAACACGGACGCAATGGCAGCCGCTTCTTCGCCGTCACCGCCAGGAGTGGATGTCGCGTGAGCTGACACGTAATCGATTTCGGAAGCACTCAGTCCCGAACGATCGAGCGCGAGCTTCATCGCTCGCGCTGACCCTTCCGCCCCCGGTGCGAGGGAAGAAAGGTGATAGGCGTCGGCCGTCGCGCTGTAGCCGCGCAACTCTGCATAGATCCGGGCGCCACGTGCGATGGCCTGATCCCGTTCTTCGAGGACGAATACGACGGAGCCCTCTGAAAGCACGAATCCGTCGCGATCACGATCGTAAGGACGCGACGCCTTCTCCGGAGCATCGTTGCGAGTCGAAAGCGCCCTCATCTGCGCAAAAGCACCGATCGCCAGTGGCGTCACGGTGGACTCTGCCCCACCCGCAATTATCACATCTGCATCTCCACGCGCGATCGCAGCCGCGGCCTCGCCCAACGCGTGACCGCTGGTCGCGCAAGCCGAGGCGACACTCATGTTTGGGCCACGAAAATCGAGCAGCAGGCTCACCTGCCCCGCCAAAAGATTCGGCGCGATCTGAATGATGAAGAAGGGCGAGATCTTGCGGAAGCCTCCTGCCTTCCAGGTGTCATGCATCGCCTCCATCTCCGGCAGACCGCCGAGTCCCACCCCGAGGTTGACGCCCATGCGCTCCGCATCATAGGTCGAACGAGCGGCGTCGATTCCAGAGTCGGCATACGCCTCAACCGCGGCGGCCGCGCCGAGATGAGTGAACCGCCCGAACTTTTTCACGTCTTTCAGCGTGAGCACCTGGTTCAACGGCTCATTCGCCGCACCGCGGGGTTGCAGCGGCCGGGCAAGAGGACGTGTGACGTCGAAGTTTTTCACCTCG
>JBDSPT010000029.1:0-2890 GCA_039930205.1 Opitutus sp.
CAGCTCGGTATCGGCCCACTATTTCAAGTACTACATCTATAACGGATCTCCGGATACGCCGCTGGCCTTCCTCGGTCAGACGTTCACGCTGACCGGACTCCTCTCCGCGTTCAACACCGTCGGTCAGGCCGCTTCAGTGGGCGGAGTGTTGATGACGAGCTTCCTTTCGGTGCGATTCGCGAAGCGTCCGTTGTTCATCACGCTTTTCGCGATTTCGATCCTTTGCACCGCTTCCTATTATTTCCTGCCTGCGGGAGAGCTCGGCGCAATTTTCGCGATCGAAATTCTTGGTAATATCGCGGGCGCACCGCTACCGGTCCTGCTCTGGGCGATGTATGCCGACACGGCTGATTACGGAGAATGGAAAACGGGGCGCCGAACCACCGGACTGGTGTTCTCCGCGTCCACGATGAGCCAGAAAGTCGGCTGGGCCTTGGCGGCGTTCTTCGCCTTCAAACTCCTTTCGTTCACGGGATTTCAAGCGAATGTGGTACCGAGCCTCGACGTGAAGAATAGCCTCGTGCAGCTGATGAGCCTCATTCCCGCGGTACTGGGCATTGTATCGATCGTGATCTTTCTTTTCTATCCGCTCACCGACTCACGCGTGAACGAAATGAACGAAGAGCTGAAGGCGCGCCGGACCAAAGCCGGCTTACCTGTCGAAGCTTAGGCTTGATCAGGAGTGCTCCCGCTCGACGCCGTCCTGATCCGGCCGCCGTTACGTCTGTTCGTTCGTTTCCGTGTTATCACTTCCGTCCCTCAGCCAGGAGGCGACGAGTCCTTCAATCGTGTCGTCGGGCCGCGGCACTCCACGCAGTCTACGGCAGCCAGGGGAACTTGCGCGCGTTGGGCTTACGTTTCTCGCGCTGCGCGCCATGAAACTCCTTTGCCTCCTCGCTCATGTAGTAGAGCAGCGTGGCGTTGCCCGCGAGCTCTTGAATGCCCGCCTGTCCGTCAAGTTCCGCGTTGAAGCCGCTCTTCAAGAGTCGAATCGCAAGCGGACTTTTCTCCATGATCTCGTGCGCCCACTTAACGCCTTCATTCTCGAGCTCTGCAACCGGGACGACGGCATTCACCAAGCCCATGTCGAGCGCCTGTTGGGCGTTATATTGCCGGCACAAATACCAGATCTCGCGCGCCTTTTTTTGGCCAACCACGCGAGCAAGATAACTCGAACCGAATCCGCCATCGAAGCTTCCCATCTTCGGTCCTACTTGGCCAAAAATGGCGTTATCCGCCGCAAGGCTCAAATCGCAGACCACGTGGAGCACATGTCCGCCTCCAATCGCGAAGCCGGCGACGAGTGCAATCACCACCTTGGGCATTGAGCGAATCAGCTTTTGCAAATCCAGCACGTTGAGCCGGGGCACACCGTCCTCATCAATATAGCCCGCGTGACCTCGAACACTTTGATCGCCTCCCGCACAGAAGGCGTATTTGCCATCGGTGTGCGGGCCGGCACCCATCAAGAGGACCACCCCGATCGAAGAGTCCTCACGCGCATCGCTGAATGCATCGAACATCTCGGACACCGTCAGCGGCCGAAACGCATTTCGTTTCTCTGGCCGATTGATCGTCACTTTGGCGACGCCGTCGGCTTTGTGGTAGAGAATGTCGGTATAGGTCTTGGCGACCTTCCAGGCAGGAAGACTCATGGCTGCACGCTTATTTGGAGGAGCAGGTATGTCGATCCGGGAACGCAAGCTGCGGCAGTGCCGATCGTTTCGGCGGCCTCTCAAACCAGCACTGGGGTAATTACCGTTCGTGTGCATCGGTCACGAAACTGCTTGGATACATGCGAGCCTTGCGAAAAACTTGGCAGTTCATGAATTCAAACCCGGAATCGCCCGGACACGCTGGCGCAAAGGCCGCTCTGGTCATTGGTGCGCTCGGGGTCGTATTCGGCGACATCGGCACCAGCCCTCTTTACACCATGAAGGAGTGCATTGCGCATTTCCTTCCGGCCGAGCGTCCGCTGGCGGTAATCGGAGTGCTCTCGCTGATGCTTTGGTCCATGGTCTTGGTCGTGTGTCTGAAGTACATCACGTTCGTGATGCGCGCCGACAACCGCGGCGAAGGCGGCATCTTCGCATTACTCGCACTCAGTCACGCGCGTAATTCAGAAAAAACGCGGAATCGGATCGGACCCGTGGTGCTTGTCATGTTGATCGGCGCTTCGTTGCTCTACGGCGACAGCGTCATCACTCCGGCTATCTCCGTATTGAGTGCCGCCGAGGGACTCAAAGGATTCAATCCGGCGTTCGCGCCCTACGTGACCACGATCGCCTGCGTGATTCTGGCGGGGCTCTTTTGGTTTCAACGCAAGGGCAGCAAAACCATCGGTAAGATCTTCGGGCCCGTGATGCTGGTGTGGTTCGCCACCCTGGGCCTGCTGGGCATCTGGCATATCCGCCTCGCGCCTCAAGTCCTCACGGCTGTCAACCCGCTGCATGGGATCTCGTTGTTAATCCATCATCCCGGCAGCGCGTTTCTGCTCCTTGGTTCAATCGTGCTCACGATTACCGGCGCCGAGTCGCTGTATGCCGACATGGGACATTTCGGTCGGGCATCGATAGCCCGCGCGTGGTTCCTGTTCGCATTTCCTGGATTGCTGCTGAATTACTTCGGCCAGGGCGCGTTCGTGGTGGCGAATCCAAACTCGACGCAAAATCCGTTCTTCGCGTTGGCCACTGATGGCTGGGGCCAGCTGGCATTGACGGCACTCTCCATGGCCGCCGCCGTGATCGCGAGCCAGGCGGTGATCTCAGGCGCGTATTCGATCACGCGCTCCGCGATTCAACTGGGTTACTTTCCGCGACTCAACATCAAGCATACGAACGCCGAACAGTCGGGGCAGATTTACGTTCCACTGATCAACGTCTCGCTCGCG
>JBDSPT010000030.1:0-4648 GCA_039930205.1 Opitutus sp.
GCCGTCAATGGCCACCGTCCGATCGAAGAATTTCAGTTCGCAGATTTTTCGACGGAAGCCGTCACCCAAATCACGCTCAATGCCGCGACCTTCCATTTCCGCGCCGGCGCCGCGTGTCCGCTCGTTCTACGATTTCCCTGTGGTGGCGGGCTGACACTGGGCTCGTTTCACTCGCAGGAACTCGACTCGTTTTTTCTGGCGATGCCAGGAATCAAGGCGCTCTACCCGAGTAACGCGCAGGATGCGTTTGACGCTCTCCTGGCCGCGTATGAGGACAATCACCCGGTCATTTTCTTCGAGCACAAGGGCCTCTATCGGCGGAGGAAGGAAACGATCGTTTGGAATCCAAATTATCGAGACGTCTGGAAGCCGAGGCAGATTCGCAGTGGCGAGTACGCGACCGTCGTGACCTACGGCGAGATGGTTCACATTGCCACCGAGGTCGCCGACTATGTTGCGGCGGAATACGAACACACGCTCGATGTCTTCGACCTGCGCTGCCTTTCGCCTCTCCAGCTCGATGCGATCCACGCGTCCGTTGCGCGCACCGGCCGAATCGTCGTCTTGCACGAAGGACGTCGGACTCACGGATTCGGCGCCGAACTGGTCGCCCGCCTCACTGAACAGAACTTCTCCGCGCTCAAGGCACCGCCGCTGCGCATCGGATCACTCGATCTGCCCGTACCGTTCGCGCCGGAGCTCGAGCACGCCTTCCGCCCGTCGAAGGACAAGGTCATTGAACTCGTGACGGCCTGGATGGGTTGACGTTTCGATGCGTCGAACTTTCCAGACTCCGTTCGCCATTCCCAACTGACCGACGCGATCCGCTTCCTGGCTCCCCTTCATGTCTGACTCCCGTCCCCTCGCCTGGTCTGCCATTCGACTGTTCGCAATGGACGTGGACGGCATTCTTACGGACGGCACCGTTCGCATTTCGTCAGATGGCTCCGAGGCCAAGGGTTTCTCTGTATTGGACGGAATGGGACTGAAGCGACTCGAGAAAGCCGGCGTCATTACGGCGTGGATTAGCGGCCGACTCTCCGGCGCCACGACGGTGCGCGCCACTGAACTCAAAATTCCGCACGTCATCCAGGGTCGCACGGACAAGCTCGCCGCGCTGCAGGAACTCGCCTCGACGCTTCAGCTCGCCCCCGAGAACTGCGCCTACATGGGCGACGACGATATCGATGCGCCCGCGATGCATTGGGCAGGAGTAGGAGCGACGGTGCCCGACGCGATGCCGGCCGCACTCGCCGTGGCGGACTACGTTACCAAACGCGCGGCGGGAAACGGCGCCGTGCGTGAAGTGTGCGAACATATCCTGGCGGCCCGTGTACCACAGTAGTGCCGAGTTGGATGCTTCGAAACCTCACTCATTTTGATTTCAGTCTTCGCCCATCATCGCCCGCTGTTCGTGACACTTTCCCGGTGCCGCAAAGGTCTTTCGTCGTTTGCCGTCACGATCGTCCTCACCGTTTCGCCGGCCACCGCCGCGAGCAACGATCAGATTTCTGCTCCGGCCAAGAACTGGGTGCTGCCGATGTTCTCCAAAGAGGGTTACCGCTCGATGACCGCCAGAGGCACCGAGGCGCGGCTGGTCGACTCGAAGCGATTCGATATCGTTGACCTCAATCTCACGGTCTTCAGCGGCGACGCTGCCACTCGGGTTGAAACGATTCTTTTGAGTCCCGCCGCCACGTTTCTTCCCGAGGCTAAAGTCGCCCGAGGGGACAAGTCGGTGCGCTTCATCGGAGACGAGATTGAAGCTTCCGGGATGAAGTGGGTCTATCGCCATGCGGATAAAAAGATTTCTCTGGATGGCAGCGTCCACGTATCCTTCAGCGCCGAGCTCAAGAACCTGCTCCAATGAGAATTCCTCGCCTTCCACTCCTCATTCTCGTCGCCCTTGGCGCTACTCCGCTCGTCCGCGCAGTCATGGAGCCACAACCAACGACGCTGACGTGCGATCATATGGACATGTGGAGTGAGGGCGACGAAACCAAAGCGATCTGCACCGGCAAGGTTACCGTCACGGGCACGAATATCAAAATCGAGTGTGACCGGATGGAGCTGACCGCGACTCGCATTGGTGAAAAGGGCGGCTCCATTCCGACGCTTGAGAAATTCCGCTACCTGCTCGCGACCGGAAATGTTTCGATCACGCAAGGCAGTCGGGTTGCCACGTGTGGCCGCGCGGAAGTTTTGCCCCGCGAAGACAAGGTCGTCCTCACCGAAAATCCCGTCGTCGTGGATCATGCCACAGATTTCGTCAGTGCGGGCGAGCGCATCACGATGCTGCGCGGCCAGGAGCGCGTGGACGTCGAAAAACCGCGGTTGACCGGTCCGCCCATCAAGGATCTTGGCTTCGACAAAAAGGCAGCCGATGCTGCCCAGAAAGCTGAGCCTGCGAAATGAGTGTGACTGCCGCCACCGTCGTTGCCCCCTCGAAGCCCGGAATGACCGTGCCCGAGATTCGCACGTCGAGCCTCGTCAAAACCTTCGGCGAACGCCGCGTCGTTGACGGCGTGAACATTCGCTTTGCCGGAGGCGAAGTGGTCGGGCTGCTCGGTCCGAACGGCGCGGGCAAAACCACGACGTTCTACATGATCGTTGGCCTGATCGCGGCGACCGATGGTCACGTGCTGCTCGACGGCGCGGACATTACGAATCTGCGAATGCACCAACGTGCGCGCCACGGCATCGGTTATCTGCCACAGGAGCCAAGTGTCTTTCGGAAGCTTTCGGTCGAGGAGAACATCCTCGCGATCGTGGAAGCGATTGGCGTCCCGCGACGCGAACGAACTGCTCGGGTCCAGGCACATCTCGCAGAACTCAATCTGCAGCATCTGGGAAAGCAGAAAGCTTACACGTTGTCGGGTGGCGAACGACGCCGGCTGGAGATCGCCCGCGCGTTGGTCACGCGCCCGAAATTCCTCCTGATGGACGAGCCGTTTGCCGCGATCGATCCTATCTCGGTGGCGGAGGTTCAGAAGATCATTCTGCAGCTCAGAGCGCGTGGCATCGGCGTCGTCATCACCGATCACAACGTACGCGAGACACTTCGCGTCGTCGACCGTGCCTACCTCATCCACAAGGGTCGTGTGCTCGCCGAGGGCACCGGTGAATTTCTGATTCAGGATGAGCAGGCGCGGAAGTTTTACCTCGGCGAAGACTTCAACCTGTAAGCTGCTGAGCGGTTTCACCCTGGAGGTGGAGGTTTCGAAACGGAAGGACAGCCGCCGTGCCCGTTTCGAAAACCCAAGCGTCGGTCGCTCTGCTTGAGCGATCCCGCGGCTAGTTTCGACTCGCTACCCGCAACGGCCTTCCCCCACCTTTTCGGCGCCCTCATGCAAAAAGCGATTCACGGCATCACTGTCGCGCACTTCCTCGATACGTATCGCGCAAAACTCAAGATGGAGATCGTGACGGGCGATGCAGGACTTCACCGGCTGATCCGCGAGGGCAGCATCAACCGTCCGTCGCTCGCGCTCACCGGCTTCTTCAAGTACTTCGCGAATAAACGCATTCAGGTGCTTGGGGCCGCGGAGATGACGTTCCTTAAGACGCTGCCCCCAGAAAAGCAGATCGAGATTTTCACGGCAATGGTGCGACAACACATTCCGTGCCTCGTCCTCACCCGCAATTTTCACCCGACGGTCGCGATGATGAAAATCGCGACCGAGATGCGGCTCCCGATCATTCGCACGCCGATGATCACGATGAATTTCGTGAATCTGGCGACGCTCTGCATCGACAACGAATTCGCGCCGGGCTCGACCGAGCACGCCACCACGCTCGACGTGCGCGGCATCGGTGTGATGTTGCGCGGCACCAGCGGCGTCGGGAAAAGCGAATGTGCCCTCGCGTTGATTGAGCGCGGTCACTCGCTCGTCGCCGACGATCTCACCGTGATCAAACTCCGCGACGAACGTGAACTCATCGCGTCCAGCCGCCCGCTCAACCGCGGTTACATGGAGTGCCGCGGTATTGGAATCATCAATATCGCGGAGATGTTCGGCGTGAAATCCATCCGCATCGACAAACGGATTGATTTGGTGGTGTCCCTCCAGGAGTGGTCGCCGGAAGTGATCGAAGAGCGCACGGGGCTGGAGGAAAATTTCTACGAAATTCTCAACCAGCGCGTTCCGCATATCGAATTGTACGTTCGGCCCGGTCGCGACATGGCGCGGCTGGTCGAAGTGGCGGCATTGACGCAGGCGCTGAAGAAGATGGGCCACGACCCGGCGAAAGATTTCAACGACCGGCTGATCGCCTACATGACGAAACAGGGAAGCGATTTCACCCCCAAGAAGATCACGCCCGTGGACCGCGACGAGAACGAGTCGTAAGGTCGAATCAGTGAGGCCTCCGCTCAGACGGCGCCATCGTCCAAGGTTCAGATGACTTCAATTCATGCACGCCGGGCATCGCAACTGCTAGGGAAGAAGCGGCGGCACACCCCCATGCAATCGACTTCCAAGCACCCCAATTTTGGCTCCAGACTCCGCCATATCGCGGGTGAGGCGCTTTCGCATCTAAATAAAACACGCAGCCACGCTCGTGCGAGCGTGGGCCATTGGACTCAGGGACGGGTCCCACGCCCTCACGGGAGCGGCTCCACGTTTGCTGAATGGGCGCTCGAGCGCGA
>JBDSPT010000031.1:0-3914 GCA_039930205.1 Opitutus sp.
GGCGACCTCGACCAACACGTGATCGGCCTCGCTCTTGCGCAGAGTCAGATGGTAACCGCGAACTTTGATCTCGATCGGATCCCCCATCGGAGCCGTGCGAATCAGAGTGACAGGCGTGCCCGCGATCATGCCCATCTCGCGTAATCGGACGAAGGCTGTGCCGAATTTCGGAAACTCCCGCACAACGGCGGAGGCGCCGACGGCGAGCTCGGAGAGTTTAATCGGAGTCACGTCCGCCTTTAGCGCCGGCTTACTTGCTCGACCAAGATACTGCGAGCGGCGGCGTGACTCAGTGCCAGACGCGTTCCGTTGACCTGACAGAGGATCGTTCCCGTGCCGGATACTTTGGTCACAAAGGCTTGTTCGCCGAAACCCATCTCTCGCACTCGCTGGCAAAACTCCACGCTGCCTGTGAGTTCCTGCACACGACCGAGCGCGCCCGCGGGAAGCTGGCACAGGGGAAGGAGATTCTCGTGGGGCACGCGGCTCATCGACTGGTGATTGAGACTCGGTTTCAGCAAATCAGCAAGAAAAAGGCCCAGTCATTAGTTGACCGAGCCTGAAGATTAGCGACGGCGACGTTTGACGGCGAGTTGCACGCCTGCGAATCGAATCAGGCTTTGAAGGTGCTCGAACTCCTGAGGATCCAGATGCTCGGCTTCCTTCAGCTTTTCTTGTGCGCTCTGGAGAGCGGCTTCGACGGCATGCTCGTCAATCTTCTCTTCACCAATGGCGTGTTCGGCGAGGACGCTGACGCGATCACCTTCGACTTGGGCAAATCCGCCGCCGACGACGATCCATTGAGTCTGGCCGTTCTTCGTGACCCTCAATTCACCATGCTCGACCTGAGTCAGGAGAGGAATGTGGCCTGGCAGGATACCGACTTCGCCTTCCACGGTGGGAATGACGACCGTTTCAATCGTGTCCGAATAGACGCGTGATTCCGGAGTAACGATTTCGAGGGTGAGCGGCATCTGTAGGAGCTCCGAAGAGGTTAAGCCTTCTTGGCTGCGGCAGTGACTTCGTCGATGCCACCGCGCATGTAGAAGTCACCTTCGGCGACATCGTCCAGCTGACCATCGAGGATCATCTTGAAGCCGCGAACGGTTTCTTTGACCGGCACGTACTTGCCCGGCGTGCCGGTGAATACTTCCGCCACCGCAAAGGGTTGGGAGAGGAAGCGCTGGATCTTGCGAGCCCGGTAGACCATTTGTTTGTCCTCGGGCGAGAGTTCATCGAGACCAAGGATCGCGATGATGTCTTGAAGATCTTTGTACCGTTGGAGTACTCGTTGAACTTCGCGAGCGACGCGATAGTGCTCTTCACCAACGATATCGGACTGCAGCGCCTTCGAAACGGAGGCGAGCGGATCAACGGCGGGATAGATACCAAGTTCTGCGATCGAGCGCTCCAACACGATCGTGGAGTCCAAATGGGCGAACGTGTTGGCCGGTGCTGGATCGGTGAGATCGTCTGCCGGAACGTACACCGCTTGAACGGACGTAATGGATCCCTTCTTTGTCGACGTGATGCGCTCCTGCAGGAGCCCCATCTCGTTGGCAAGAGTCGGCTGGTAACCCACGGCGGACGGTGAGCGACCGAGAAGCGCGGACACTTCTGAGCCCGCTTGGGAGAAACGGAAAATATTGTCGATGAAGAGCAACACGTCCTGATTTTTCTCGTCGCGGAAGTACTCAGTCATTGCGAGCGCCGAAAGTGCGACGCGCATGCGAGCACCTGGTGGCTCATTCATTTGTCCGTACACCAACGCCACCTTGGATTTTGAGAGATCCTTTTGATCGATCACGCAGGCTTCGGACATTTCGTGGTAGAGATCGTTTCCTTCGCGGGAACGCTCCCCCACCCCGGCGAATACCGAGTACCCACCGTGCGCTTTGGCAATGTTGTTGATCAGCTCGAGAATGACGACGGTCTTTCCCACGCCTGCACCGCCGAAGGCACCCGCCTTGCCGCCCTTGATGAACGGGCAGATCAGATCGATGACCTTGATGCCGGTTTCGAGAATCTCCGCCTTGGTGTTTTGCTCGGAGAGCGTTGGAGCCGGACGGTGAATCGGATATTTCTTCTCGAACACGACAGGGCCCTTGCCGTCGACCGGCGTGCCCGTGACATCAAAGATACGGCCCAGCACTCCATTGCCGACGGGCACGGAAATGGGGGCGCCCGTATCGGTTGCGATCATACCGCGCACCAGTCCTTCGGAAGACGACATGGCGATGGTGCGAGCAACTCCGCCGCCCAAGTGCTGTTGAATCTCGAGCGTGAGGTGTTCCTTGCGACCCGCGGCCGTGAATTCGATCGTCAGGGCCTGGTAGATCGGCGGGATCGTGTTTTCCGCAAACTGCACGTCGACCACAGGGCCGATGACTTGGACGATTTTTCCGGTGTTCATTAGAAAGGGATGGGTTTGGGGCTTAAGCAGCGAACTGGGCGGCCGCGATCTCGAGGATTTCCTGCGTGATACCAGCTTGACGAGCCTTGTTGTATTCGAGCGTGAGATCACCAAGCAGCTTCGTCGCGTTGTCCTTCGCGGTTTTCATTGCGACCATGCGGGCACTGTGCTCCGAAGCCTTGGCGTCCATGGCGTGCTGATACACCTCTCGATTCACATACAAGGGCAGCAAGGCGTCGAGAACGGTCGCAGCGCTCGGTTCGAAGATCATTTGATTTTCCACTGATGTGGTGCGCGGAGCGGGCTGGCCGGCGTCGGAACGCAGATCCGCAATCACGTCCTTGACGCTGGTCAGCGGGAGTAGCGGCATCACGGTGGGGACTTGAACAAGAGTGTTGCGGAAACGAGGCCAGATGACTTCGACGGTATCGACAACGCCCTCAAGGAATTGCTTTACCATGAATTCCGCCACGACGCGGATATCGGCGAATCGCACCCGATCGTTCGCCGGGAAATCGGCGAGGAGATTACGGTGGGTTCGAGCGATGAATTGCGCGCCCTTGCGACCGATCACCGCATATTTTGCGGGGCTTTTTATTTCCGTCACGACCTTGAAGAGGTTCGCGTTGAGTGGACCCGCGAGGCCTTTGTCGGACGTGATCAGGATGATGCCACGGGTTTTGACCGTGCGTTTGGCCAGGAAGGGATGCTGCGATTCCTCGACGCGTGTGGCGAGGGCCGCCAGCATCTCCGCCATGAGCTGAGCGTAAGCACGTCCGGCCATCGCAGCCAGCTGAGCCTTCTTCATCTTGGAAGCAGCCACCAGCTCCATCGCCTTGGTGATCTGGCGGGTGTTCTTAACCGACTTGATGCGGCGGCGGATATCGCGGGTGGAAGCCATGCTCAGGAGGTAAGAAGGTGCGAAATGCGGGTGGTGATCACCATCGGGTATTCAGAGTCCAGTGATGGACGATGAATGATTAGGCCGTGAAGGTGGACTTCCACTCTTCGGCGGCCGTCTGGAGCTTTGCTTCGAGATCTTTGTCCAACGCGGCTTTCGTGCGGATTTCTGTGAGCAGAGCGTCTTTGCGAGCAATGAAGAATTCCTTCATTGAGGCCGCCGCTGCGACGACCTTCTTGGTCTCAATGGCGTCAAAGAAATTTTTCTGCATGCCGAACAGCACCGCGACTTGCAGTTCGATTGGCACCGGGCTGAACGCGGGCTGCTTGAACAACTCGACGATGCGAGCTCCGCGCTCCAGCTGCGCCTTGGTCTTCGCATCAAGGTCGGAACCAAACTGAGCAAAGGCGGCGAGTTCGCGGAATTGCGCGAGTTCCCCTTTCAGCTTACCGCCGACTTGCTTCGTCGCTTTGATCTGCGCAGCAGATCCTACGCGGGAGACGGAAAGACCGACTGAAACCGCAGGACGGATACCTTGGTTGAACAAATCGGTTTCAAGGAAGATCTGGCCGTCCGTGATCGAGATGACGTTCGTGGGAA
>JBDSPT010000032.1:0-5557 GCA_039930205.1 Opitutus sp.
CCCCGCGGCCGAGCCGCCGGCGCCACGGTGGCCCACGGTCCAACGCGACGCGAAGCCCTGGAGTCGCTGGTGGTGGCTGGGAAATATTGCCGACAAAAAATCCATCACCGCCGAAATGGAGAGCTACGCCGCCGCAGGACTCGGCGGCCTCGAACTCACCCCGATTTACGGGGTGCGCGGTTACGAAGATAAGTTCGTCCCCTTCCTCTCGCCGCAGTGGATGGACAACTTCGATCACGTCCTCGCGGAGGCGCGACGGCTTGGACTCGGCCTCGATCTCGCGAATGGCACCGGCTGGCCGTTCGGCGGCCCCTGGCTGTCCGCTACTGACGTCGCCCATTACCTCGCCCACCGCGAGTACACCGTCGCCGCGGGTGCTGGAATCTCCGATACGATCTCGTACTCGACGCCCCCGTTGCTGCGTTTCGCCGGACTCAAGCAGGTGCCTCTGGCGGAGATCAAAGAACCGCTCTCCGCCAATGCCAACCTGCAGGACCTCGCGATCGATCAGGTGCGTTTCCCCAAGGCCCTGGCACCCCTCTCAGTCGTGGCGTATCCCGAAAAAGGTGACCCGGTGGATGTCACCGCCATGCTCAAGCCGGACGGCCGGCTTGATTGGACCGCGCCCGCTGATCGCGGCCAGTGGAAAGTCTACGCGCTGTTTCAGGGCCAGCATGGCAAGCTCGTCGAACGCGCCGCCCCGGCCGCGGAGGGTTACGCCCTCGATCACCTTTCCTCGATTGCGCTTCAGCACTACCTCGCGAAGTTCGACGAAGCGTTCAAGAACCGTCGACACGAAGGGCTCCGCGCTTTTTTTAACGACTCCTACGAAGTCGACGACGCGAACGGTGAATCCGATTTCTCGCCCAGGTTCCTCGACGAGTTTCAACAACGTCGGGGCTATGACCTGCGTCGGCACCTGCCCGAACTTTTCGCCACCACGCCCACTGATCCCGGCACCCGGGTCTTGAGTGATTATCGCGAAACGGTTTCCGACCTGCTGCGCGATGAGTTCACGGTGCCTTGGCAGAAGTGGGCGAAGCAAAATCACGCGATCATCCGCAACCAGTCCCATGGAGCCCCCGGCAATCTGCTCGATCTGTACGCTGCGAGCGACATTCCCGAACAGGAAGGCAGCGACATCCTCGCGATTAAACTCGCCTCGTCCGCCGCCCACGTGACCGGGAAACCACTCGCCTCCGCCGAAACCGGCACCTGGCTGAACGAGCACTTCCTCTCGACCCTCAGCGAACTGAAGAGCGCCGTGGACACGTTCCTGCTCAGTGGGATCAACCACAATTGCTACCATGGCACCGCGTTCTCGCCGATCGATGATCCGTGGCCCGGCTTCCAGTTCTACGCCTCGGTCGAATTGAATCCGCGCAATCCATTCTGGAACGATTTCGCCCTCGTGAATGCATATGTGACGCGAGCGCAGTCGTTCCTGCAGTCAGGACAACCCGATGAGGACGTCCTGCTGTACTACAATATTCATGACAGGTGGGCCGTTCGAGGCGACGGCAGCCTGCCGCACTTTCACGGCCACCAGCGCGATGGCGTCGGTGCGTACGATACGGGCGCAGCTCTTCGCGCTGCTGGCGTCGGCTTCGACTACATTTCTGACCGACTGCTGCAGAACGTCACCGCCGCCCGCGAAGCCGAAGGTTCGGGCGCGCGCGGGAGTGAAGCGCTCCTTCGCTCCGCGAAGGCGAACTACCAGGCGATTGTATTACCTCCGACCAAGGTGATGCCCATCGCGACGTTGAAGCACCTGATCAGCCTGGCCGAAGCTGGCAGCACAATCCTGGTACTCGATCAGCTCCCCGAATCCGCGCCGGGCCTGCTCTCTCAGCCCAACGACTTCAAGACGCTACTCGCTCATATCAACTCGCGCGCCGCCACCGACGCCGGAGTTACGACCGCTCCGGTCGGTCGCGGAAAATTTATCATCGGGAAGGATCTCGCGGCGCTCCTCGCTCAGAATCGAAAGGTCCGTCGCGAGAATCTCGGCACTCCAGGACTTGAGCACATCCGCCGCCGCACCGAAGAGGGCACGTTCTATTTCCTCGTGAACCGCAGCGAGCACGCCATCGACGGCTGGATCCCATTGCAGTCGACCGGGAGATCCGCCGCGTTGTTTGATCCCATGAACGGACAGACCGGATTCGGCGCGCTGCGCGCCCGTTCGAACGACGGTGCATCCGAAGTTTACTTACAGCTGGCGCCCGGTGGATCGATGGTCGTGCAGCTGAGCGACAACGCCTCACCCGCCGCCACTTGGAATTATTGGCGCTCCGGCGAACGCGCCCAGCCTCTCGGCGGCGAGTGGAGCGTACGCTTTGATCGCGGGGGTCCCGCCCTGCCGGCGGCGACCAAGCTGACCTCGTTATCGTCATGGACGAGTTTCGGAGGAAGCGCGGGAGCTGCCTTTTCCGGGACCGCCACCTACTCACTGACGTTTGCTCCACCGGCTGCCGCCGCCGCCGCTTGGAGACTCGATCTCGGACGTGTCGGAGATAGCGCTCGGGTGAAACTCAACGGCCGCGAAATCGCCGGTCTGATCCAGTCGCCTTGGACCGCGACGATTCCTGCCAGCGAACTGAAGGCCCAAAATGTCCTGGAGATTGATGTGACCAATCTCGCCGCCAACCGCATTGCCGATCAGGACCGGCGGGACCCATCGTGGAAGAAATTCTATAACGTCAACATGCCCGCGCGCCGCCGCGAGAACACTGGCCCCGACAAACTCTTCACCGCTGCCCACTGGAAGCCCCGCCCCTCCGGCCTCCTTGGCCCCGTGACCCTCACGCCCCTCGCCCCGCTCAATCCCGCCGCACCGTAATTCAGATCCGGCAGCAAGCAGTGGTTCGACGATGCCTGATGGGACCACGGAGTTTTTCGAAAGAGGTCGTCCGAAGCAGTCAATTGACGGGAGCCGATCGCCCTGCGCCCCTCTGACGCTGCGCGCGCAATCGATCCAGCTTCAGCACGCGCCAGCTCCTCTCCGTGAAGAGGCCGGCCCGCGTGGACAAAGAGGCTGGCCCGCACGGGCGCGCAGACATCGCAGGCGGCGCCGGCTCGGGTGAATCGCACTCCGCCCGCCGAGGGCAGGTCGCAGTTGGTCGTCTCATTAACCGTGCCCTCTGAGCGCACATTTTCCGCCCACCACCAAACCGTGTTTGTCACGTATTACGTGACAAGCTCCCCGTTTCGCCAGCGTCCACCCTCGGAGCGGCCAATCCCGTCTTGTCACGTATTACGTGACAAGTGACGGGTGCGCGGCACACGCCCCACATCGCGTGTCGGGCGCTTTCTTCACTGCTCCACAAGCCGTCTTGTCACGTAATACGTGACAAGCGCCAGGACGGAGCCCCGACCTGAATTTCCCGTCCAAGCCGGACCCATGCAGTCGGAAGTCACCATCGTCGTGCGACCGTGGACGCGGCGCGGGGCGCGCCGGTCATCGGTCCCACGATCGATGCTACCAAGATTCTCCGATCTCGGCTGCGCGGTAACGGCTAACTAAGATCGGCGCCATCGATCGGAGTAGCTCAATCATGTTTGTCACGTAATACGTGACGAAAGCCCGGTCGCGGCGTGCGAGCACGTTGCCCACTGACGGTTTTGTCGCTCCCACCCGAACTGTGTTTGTCACGTATTACGTGACAAACGGGAACGAGCTTCTCGCGGGCCGGGACGGAGGTGTTTTGTTCGATGGGGTTGCGATGGGCGCGGAAGTTCGTCGTGTTGGCGGGAGATCGCTTTCTTTCATGAACCTATCCCTCCCCGTTCTGATGCTTGCTTCCGTGCTCGCGACGTCGGTCGCTTCTGCGCAGAAAACTTCCATGCCCCTCTGGCCTGAAGGCGTCCCCAACGCGAAAACCAATCTTGGCGAAGAGAAATCCGACGAGGGTCGGAATTCGAATGTCTCGATTCCCACCCTCACGTTCTACGGTCCGGCGGTCGATCGGCCGAACGGTACCGCTGTCATCATCTGTCCAGGCGGCGGCTACGGCAATCTGTCGACCTTGCGCGAAGGTGTGCAGTACGCGAACTGGCTGAGCTCCCTCGGGGTCAGCTCATTCGTTCTCAAATATCGTCTCGCCGAATTCGGCCACCCCGCTCCGCTCCAAGATGTGCTTCGCGCGGTTCGGATGGTGCGGTCACGTGCAGCAGAATTTAAGATTAATCCCGATCGCATTGGGGTGATGGGCAGCTCTGCGGGCGGTCACCTGGCGGCCAGCGCCGGCACTTTGTTTGATCACGCAGATGGCAAGACCGGTGCCGCGCTCGATTCGATCAATGCGCGTCCCAATTTTCTCATCCTGATGTACCCGGTCATCACCATGTCGGATCCCGCCGCGCACGCCGGCTCGCGCAAAAATCTCCTCGGGGAGCATCCAACGCCCGAGTTGTTGCATCGGATGTCGGTGGAAACCCAGGTCACGTCCGCCACTCCGCCCACGCTTCTGATTCATACGCAGGAAGACCAATCCGTGCCCGTTGAGAACAGCATTTTGTTCTATCAAGCTCTCACGCGAGCCAAGGTGCCGGCCGAGATGTACCTGTTTGAAAAAGGCGGGCACGGGATGGGCATGCGGAACGGACTCGGCACATCGTCCAACTGGCACAAGCGGGCCGAAGAGTGGCTCCAGGCGCGCGGCCTGCTCGAGCTGGCGAAGCCGAATCCGTAATTCCGGGCTGGTTGCAAAGGTGCGATCCAACGGCCGTTGTTCGGCTCGCGTCACCACCTGCCGGACGTGCGCGCTGCTTGCACTTGCAAACCCCATCCCCAAGGTGATCTCGCTTTCGCGGGATGACCGTTCAACGCCATCCGTCCGCTGCGTCGCCTCCCCTTCAATCTAGGTTGTCGTCGTCCCCCACTTCCATGACCGGCCACATCTCTGTCGCGACGCATCGTCGTCCCGGCCACCGTCTGCACGATCCGCGGATCGCTTCCTGTCTCGTGGCGTTGCTGTCTTTTGCTGGTTCCGCGCAGCTCGCACGCGCGAGCGACGTCGCTCCGACGCCCCCGGCGTTTCAGTTCAACCTGCTCCCGAAATCCCTCCAGCCGAATCCCGTCTTGAACATGACGGTGGTGACCGAATTCACCGCGTTCGGGCGAACTCAGCCGAAGGCTTCGATGCAACACCCGCTGTACTGCGTTCTCCACGACGGCGGTTTTCAGAGTCGCGGCGATGTGGCGGCAGGCGAAAAGACCCCGCCGCCGACACAGCTCGCCCGAGTCCTGCAAGAAGCGTTGGCTCAGCAAGGTCTGCTTACCATCGGAGCCGCGGACGGCGCCCCTCAGCTCGCCCTTTTTTATAGCTGGGGATCGCACGCCGCGCCCGATGCTGATTTCAGAGCCATGTTTCCAGAAGCAGCCCACCGCAGTTTGCTCGAACGAGCAGCTCTCGTGGGCGGCAAGTCCTTCGTTCGCGAGCTGGGTGAGTACAACGAGAACATCGGGCTCTGGAGCATGTTCTCGTTCCAGGGCCGGGAGAAAACCCGCCGCTTCATGCTCGATCAGGCAGCCGCGGACCTGAACTACGTTGTT
>JBDSPT010000033.1:0-4559 GCA_039930205.1 Opitutus sp.
TTTTCACGAGCTCCTTGATCGCCTCCATGCTGCCAAGCTCAATGTAGTTGGTGAGGGCGATGCGCTCTTCGCGGAAGTACTCGTTCACCAGGCGGAAGGTGTAACTGTTTTTATTATACATCACGAGTGTCTCGGTCGCGATCTCGGTGCGGGCGACGCGACCGGCCCGGGCCCAGGGATGCAGGGGGGCGACCACAAAGCGCAGTTCGTCCTGGAAGAGCGGCACGAAGTTCAGATCCGTTTCGCCGGCGGGCTCAAGCATGAGCGCGAGATCCAGATGGTTGCCGCGCAAGAGATCGACCTGCCGGTTGTGGTCCCCTGGCTCGATTTTAATGATACACTGCGGGAAGCTCTGCTTGAACTCCCGCAACACCGTCGGTAGGATGTACTGGCACGCCGTGGTGCTGGCGCCAACCCGCAGCCGGCTATGCTCCCAGTTCGAGAGCGTATCCAATCCGGTACGCGCCGCCTGCATTTCGCGCAGGATTTTCTCGGCGTGCTGGAGGAACTGCTCGCCCGCCTGCGTCAGCAACACGCGTTTGCCGGCCCGGTCGACCAGGCGGCAGCCCACTTCCGCTTCCAACGCCTTGATCGCATGACTGATGGCGGACTGGGTCAGGAACAGGTCTTTGGCGGCCAACGTGAAGCTGCCCCTGCGCGCCAGGGCGCGGAATGCGAGCAACTGGCGACTGTCGAGGATGGAACGGGCGTTCATCAATGAATGAGGCTCATGATTTGAATGAATTGTTTGAAGAGCAGTAATCGCACCAACGGGGCTCCGTGGCATGTGCCCGGCTATGGAGAGCGGGTACTTCGTCATGTTGTCCACGCTGCCACCGCCTCGCTCTTCCGCCTCACCGCGGCCTCTGCGAATCGGATTTATTCCGCTGAGCGATGCCGCGCCGATCATCGTTGCGCAGGAGCACGGGTTCTTTCGCCGCCACGGTCTCCGCACCGAGCTGAGCCGCGAAGTCGGTTGGGCGACCATTCGGGACAAGATCATCTACGGTGAGTTGGATGCGACGCACGCGCTGGGCGCGATGGTGATCAGCACGTCCCTTGGTCTTAACTGCCAGCCATGTGACTGCGTCACGGCTTTTGTGATGAATACCAACGGGAACGGCATCACCCTCTCCGAGGATCTGTGGCAGCGAGGAGTGCGAAATTCGGCGACGATGCGGGCCGAGATCGTCGGATCTCGCAAAGAACGGATCTACGTCTTCGGCGTCGTTTTTGCGCATTCCTCTCACCGGATTCAGATCTGCGACTGGCTTCGCAGTGGGGGAGTGAACCCGGAAAAAGACGTGCGGATCGTGGTCGTGCCACCGCCGCAGCTCTTCCGAAATCTGCTCGCGGGAACGATCGATGGGTACTGTGTGGGCGACCCGTGGAATTCCCTGGCGGTACGCGAAAAAGCCGGTTGGTGTCCGGCGATCAGCGCAGAGTTGGCTCCGGGTCACCCAGAAAAAGTATTCATGGTGCGGGCCGATTTCGCGGAGCAGCACGGTCCCGAACACCTCGCGCTGGTGGCGGCGCTCGCCGAAGCGGCTGCACTGTGCGACGATCCCGCGTTCCGTCCCGAATTGAGCCGGTTGTTGGCTCGGCGCGAGTATCTCAACGTACCCGAGCGGGTCATTTCATCCGGGCTCGTGGGTCCCTTTGAATTTGGCCACGGACGAACTGAGGCCAACGCCGACTTCATCCGTTTCCACCGGGAAGGCGCCAATGATCCCAGCCCAGTCAAAGCGGCCTGGCTGATCGAGGGCTTCCGGCGCAACGGGATGTTCGCCTCGTCCGCGCCCATTCCGGACGACCTCGGTGCCCGAATCTTTCGTTCTGACCTGTTCCACCAAGCCTGCCACCATGTCACAGACCACACGCCCACCAGCCACTAAATCGGTTTCGTCTCTCAATCGCCGGGAATTCCTCACGCGCACCGCCGTGGGTTTCGGAGCCGCTGCGTTCTGGAGCGCGCTCGGTACCCGCACCTGGGCTGCGACGGCCGGATCGGCGTCCGATGCACCGGAGTCGCCGGACATGAACTTCGGCATGATCGCGCTGACCGATTGCTCGCCCATCGTCATCGCGCACGAAAAGGGGCTGTTCAAGAAGTACGGTATCAATTCCAAGGTGACAAAGGGCGCGAACTGGGCGGCCATTCGCGACAACCTCTCGTCCGGCTCGCTGCAAGCGACGCACATGCTGATCGGCATGCCGCTCGCATCGACAATGGGGCTGGCTGGCTCGCCGAAGAAGCCGATGATCATTCCCTGGCTGATGAATCGGAACGGTCAGTCGATCACGGTTAAAAACGAGTGGAAGGGCAAGGTCGGCGCCGATCCGAAAGCGCTGAAGCCGTTCGTCGACCAGGCAAAAAAGCTCGGCGAACCCCTCACGTTTGCCATGACGTTCCCGCCCGGCACCCACGCGATGTGGATGCGCTACTACCTCGCCGCTGGTGGCATCGACCCCGACAAGGATATCACGCTCATCACCGTTCCGCCGGCCCAGATGATCGCGAACATGAAGATCGGCAAGATGGATGGATTCTGTGTCGGCGAGCCGTGGGGCGCGCGTTCGATTTCGGACAACATCGGCTACACCTCCGTCACGACCCAGGACATCTGGAAGGACCATCCTGAAAAAGTCTGCGCTTTCACGGAGGAGTTCGCCAACAAGAACCCAAAGACCGTCAAGGCTGTGCTCAAAGCCTTGCACGACTCGAGTGTCTGGTTGGACGACATGAACAACCGTCGCGAGCAGTGCGACATCGTCTCCAAGGCGACCTACATCAATTGCGACCCTAAAACCATTCTGGGTCGGCTGATGGGCGAGCTCGATTACGGCGACGGCCGCAAGGTGACGGACGAGTTCTACATGCATTTCAGCCAGCGGAACTGCAATTATCCGCAGCCCACGTATGCCGCGTGGTTTATTTCTCAATACCGTCGGTGGGGCATGGTCACGGGGGCGCCGGATTATGCGGGCGTCGTCAAGCGCGTGATGCGCACCGACATTTACGAGGAAGCCATGAGCGAAATCGGTTATGCGCACGGTGGCTTGGATGAGAAATCCGAGACGTTGTTCGATGGCGCGGTCTTCAATCCGCAGGACCCGGAGGCGTTCGCCAAAAACGCAGCCTTGAAATCACTCAAAGGTTGATCCTCTCGGATCCGCCGCCCGGAAAACTCGCGCCCATCCGCGTCGGTTACGTCCTCGCTGCCTTCTCCTGTTCCTTGCTCACCGCCTGAGGGCGTCACGCTCCGCTCCCGACCTTATCACCTATGAATCGCTTCAAACTCGACTGGCTCATTCTGCCGGCCCTCGGCCTTCTTGCCATCACCGCCCTGTGGGGCATCTGCAGTGTCACCTGGGCGAAAGAGCTGCCTTCCCCAATTCGCACATGGGAGGCGAGCAAGGAGTACATTCTGAAGCCATTCGAGAAGCGTGGCGAAATGGATCAGGGCATACTGCGCTTCACCTGGTACTCGCTCGTGCTCGTTGCCCAAGGCTACGCGATCTCGCTGATCATCGGCACGCCGATCGGGTTCTGCCTCGGACTTTCGAAGGCGTTCACCAAAACGTTCGACCCCATCATCCAGGTGCTTCGTCCCGTCTCACCCCTCGCCTGGCTGCCTTTGGGACTGGTGCTGTTTCTGGGCGCGGGCAAGGACGCCGGGACGTACGGTGCGCTTTTCACCATCGCGATTTGCTCGATGTGGCCGACCGTGCTCAACACCGCGGTCGGCGTCAGAGCCGTGCCGCAGGACTATCTCAACGTCGGTCGCGTCATGAAGCTTTCCCGCTGGAAGACGCTGACGAAGATTCTGATCCCGGCGACGCTGCCTTACATGTTCACCGGCTTCCGGTTGAGCCTCGGGATCGCGTGGCTGGTCATCGTGGCGGCCGAAATGCTTACGGGTCGTCCGGGGGTCGGTGGCTTCCTCTGGCAGGAGTACAACAGCCTCGTCTACGAGCACATCATTCTGTCGATCCTGACCATCGGCGTCGTCGGCTTTGTCCTCGACCGGCTGATGAGCCTGCTCGAACGCCGATTTAAAACGATTTGATCCCGATCAAGGCGGCCGCTGCCGCTTTGACCTAAACTCCCTCCCTGCGATGCCCTTTCTCGAACTCAGTCACGTATCCAAAAGCTATGGGCCGAACTGTGTGCTGCATGACGTGAATCTCACGATCGAGCGCGGTGAATTCGTCGCCATCGTCGGGTACTCCGGCTCCGGCAAAACCACGCTCATTTCACTCATCGCCGGACTGGCGCAGCCCGACGGAGGCACCGTCAAACTCAACGACCTGGAGATCACGGAACCCGGCCCGGACCGGGGTATCGTGTTTCAAAACTACAGCCTCCTGCCGTGGCTGACGGTGTTCGAAAACATCGCCCTCGCCGTCGACCAGGTGTTCCCCAATCACGCGCCGGCCCATCAACGGGAGCGCGTCGAGAAGTACATCGCGATGGTCAATCTCACAGCCGCCACCCATAAGCGACCGGGCGAGCTTTCCGGCGGCATGCGTCAGCGAGTCTCCCTTGCCCGCGCCCT
>JBDSPT010000034.1:0-7077 GCA_039930205.1 Opitutus sp.
GTGGGTGGACCCGAATGTGAAAGCGGATCTGTTGTCGTCGAGCGCGGTAATGACTGAGCGATTGGTGGCGCCGTCCCTGGTCGTGGCGTGCGGTCTCCGCCAACGGCGGGCGCCGTCGTGTCCCACACAGAGAATGCCAGTGCGCACTTTTGCCGAATGGGGCGGAGCCGCATCGGTAAAATGGAAATGGATTTGGTCGCGCGCTGTGGCGCAATCATGGGGCAGCTACGTCCAGTTCGCTGGTCCTCACCGATGTCGTGAGCGGGAAGATCGCGAACGGGTCGCCCGATGCCGAGTCGCGCAACAATCTACCAACACCTCGTTCACAAAACTTCGTGCGGCTATTGGTGTCGAGGCTCGGGCAAGGCTGGCAAGAAGTACGAGTTTGGCAACGTACGCGGGCGAGAAGCTGGCGCATCGGCATGTGGAATGGATATGCGAAGTCCGGCGTGCTCAACACGGCAGCGATGAAAGCGGGCATGCGCCGCGAGACGGCGACCAAATACTTGGAGGCGGGTCATGGGCCCCAACCGGAGAAGCGGCGTGGGCGGCGCCGGCCCGATCCGCTGACGACGATCTGGCCGGCCGCCGAGCGGTTATTGCTGGACGCGCCGGAGCTCGAAGCGAAGGCGTTGTTCGAACACTTGCTCGTTCGCACCGATGCGCCGCTGGCGCAGCAGGAGCTACGCACCTTCCAACGACGAGTGCTCAGCTGGCGGCGGCGCAACGGTCTGCCGAAGGAAGTGTTTTTCCCGCAACCGTGTGAACCACGCTCAAGCCTGCAGCTCGATTGGACGCATGGGGCGGAACTCGGCGTCATCGTTGCCGGCCAGAAGTGGGAGCAGCGCTTGTACCACACGGTGCTGCCTTTTTCGAATTGGCAGTGGGCGGTGCCGTGGCGGTCGGAGTCGATGTTATCGATGCGCGCCGGATTGCAGGCGGCGCTCTGGGCCTTGGGCGGCGTGCCTGCGAAACTGCAGACCGACCACAGCTCGACGGCGACTCATGTCCTGCATCGCACCGCGGGCCAACGCGGCTTGAACGTCGAGTATCTGGCGTTGTGCCGGCATCTCGGGCTCGAGCCCTGCACGATCAATCCGTGGTGCCCGCACGAAAACAGCGACATCGAATCGGCCAACGGGCACTTGAAGCGGCGGCTGGCGACGCATCTGACGCTACGCGGCTGAAGTCTGTACGGGGGCCAACGCGCTGCGCAGCGTGAAAGTGAGCGAGAAGCGGATACGGTTGCAGCCCTTGCCGGCGACGCGTTATCTTGAAGCGGACAAGAAGTGGGTGCACGTGTCGAGCTTCAGCACTGGGCGGATCAAGCAATGCGCCTCCTCGGTGCCGGCGAATCTCATCGGTGCTATGGTGCAGGCGCACATCACCGAAGGGGAAGTGATCGTGCGGCATGAATGCGTCCAGGTCGTGCGTTACCCGCACGCCATCGGCCATCAGGCCCTGATCGATTATCGCCACATCATCGCGTCGCCCACGCGCAAACCGGGGGCCTTTGCCGGCTACATTTATCGGGAGGAGTTGTTCCCCCGACCCTCATTCCGGCAAGCCTACGACCAGCTGATCCTCTCCGATGAACGCCACGCGGATAGAAATTACATCGCCCTGCTCGCGCTGGCGGCCGAGCGGGGCGAGGACGAGGTCGCCGCCGCGGTCGGCGTGGTGTTGCGCGCCACGGGTGTGCCGCGGTCGCGCGCCATCGCAGCGGCGCTCGGCCAGAGGGAGGCGGTGGTGCCGATCCTGGCGGCGTTTACGCCCGAGTTGCAGAGCTACGACGAGTTGATCACGGAGGTGAGCGCATGAGCGCCGGGGGAGCTTTGGCCTGACCGTTGCGCGCGCTGCTCTTCACGACCATGGCGCGCGAGCAGGAGGCGATCCTCGCCCGTTCCGAGGCGGAGAACTGGGGCTATCGCCGCTTCCTGAGCTATCTGGTGGAAAACGAAGTTAACGAGCGACTGCGCCGTCGCATCGAGCGGCAGCTGAAGGAATCGGGACTGCCGCCGGGCAAGACCATGGAAACGCTTAGGAGAAAAAACTGCCGGACAAAGTGCGCCGGCAACTGCCGACCTTGCTCACGGGCGAACTGATCCGCCGGGGCGATAATCTACTGTGCTTCGGGCTGCCGGGCCGCGGCAAATCGCATCTGGTGGCGGTTCTTGGCCGCGAGTGGATCCAGCAGCACCAGTGGAAGGTGCTCTTCGCCCCGACGTTCAAACAGGTAACGCAGCTGCTCGCGGCCAAGCGCGACCTGAAGCTCCCGGATGTCGTGATCCTCGACGATATCGGCTACGTGCAACAATCCCGCGAGGAAATGGAAGTGCTGTTCACCTTCCTTGCCGAGCGCTACGAAAAGAAGTCCGTAGTCATCACCTCGAACCTGGTCTTCAGCCAATGGGACCATATCTTCAACGACCCGATGACGACCATGGCCGCCAGCGACCGACTCGTGCATCACGCCACGATCCTCGAGTTCAACGGCGACAGCCACCGTGCCCAGTCGGCGAAAGTCAAAGCGAGTGCGTGAGTCCTGAGGTGGAGGAAAGGGGCTCAACCGGCACCTCTCAAACCAGAGGCGCCTGCCCCCTTCTTCCACACCTCCATCCCCGAGGCGCCGCGCCGCGGTGCGGCAGCCTCACGCCAATGTCGGAATCAGATTGTCGTCACTGCTGGAAACAGATCGTCGTTGACCACCCAGACCCGGCGGATCACCGGCAACAGCCCGTAGCGCTGTTCGTCGACCACCCACAGCCGCACCGGTTGCGCCAGCGCCGGACCCACCACCTCGCTCAGCCGCGCGGGCAGCTCCACCTTGAACTTGGCCGCTGGGCCGGATCCTTTTTCGCGTGCGGCTTGCGCGGGACTTTTTGTTTTCCGCCAAGGCGGCGCAAAACCTTGAGGCGCCGCTGACGCTGAGCGTACGGCGGGTGCGCTTTTTGATCCACGCCTGCGCGTCGTTAACCCGGCTTCCGCTACTGGGATCGATTTCCGATTATTTTTGAGGTTTTGCGGAGGATAAGTCGTTGGCGAGACGAGATGGGGTTTGGCGAAAGGGGGTGTAGTGGCGACCTACCCTCTATCGGGCGAAGGCGAAAGGCGCTAAACTGCGGCCATGTTTTTGAAGTGCAGCCAGCGGCGCAAGAACGGGAAGGTGCACCGGTCATGGTCGGTGGTGGAGAGCCGGCGTTATGCCGGGGGAAAAGTGGCGCAGCAACACGTGCTGTATTTGGGCGAGCTCAACGACAGCCAACAGCGGGCGTGGGAGCGTTCGCTCGAGGTGTTCGACGAACAGACCGGGGAGCATCGCCAGCTCGCGCTGTTCCCCGCCGACCGCCCGGTGCCGGCGACCGAAACGGCGACGGTGCAGGTGCGGCTCGACGAATTGCGTTTGGAAAATCCGCGCCAGTGGGGCGCGTGTTGGCTCGGCGATCACTTGTGGCGCACGCTGGACCTGGATGATTTTTTTGGCGCGCGGTTGCCCGTCAGCCGAGAGGATACCGACTGGGAAAAGGTCCTGCGCATCCTGGTAATCTACCGGCTGCTCGCGCCGGGCTCGGAATGGCGCCTGCATCGTCATTGGTTTTCCACGACCGCGCTGGCCGATCTGCTCGGGGTGGATGCGCGCGCCGCGCAGGACGACACGCTCTACCGCTGTCACGATCACGTGTTGCCGCTGAAGGAGGAACTCTTCGGTCATCTGCGACAACGTTGGAGCGATCTGTTCGGCGCGAAGTTCGACGTGTTGTTATATGATCTGACGAGCACCTACTTTGAGTGCGACGTGCCGGAGGATGAAACCGATCCCCGCCGCTTCGGCTACAGCCGCGACAAGCGCGGCGATTGCGTGCAAGTGGTCGTCGCTCTTGTCGTCACGCCCGAGGGCTTGCCGCTGGCCTACGAGATGTTGCCGGGCAACACCGCGGACAAGACCACGCTGCGCGCCATGCTCGTGAAAATCCGCGCGCGGTTCGGTGCGGCCGAGCGCATCTGGGTGATGGATCGCGGCGTGCCGACCGAGGAGATCCTCGCGCAATTGCGCCGTGAGGACTCGGGCGTGCGCTATCTGGTTGGCACGCCGAAAGGACGGCTGACGCGCCTGGAAGCGGAGCTGACCGGACTGCCGTGGCGCGAGGTGCACGCGAAGTTGCGCGTCAAACTGCTGCCCTGCGACGGCGAAGTCTACGTCCTGGCGCAGAGTGAGGCCCGCGTGGACAAGGAACGCGGGATGCGCCGCCGGGCGTTGAAAAAATACTGGAAACGCCTGGGCGAACTCACGCGTTTGAAGAATCAGCCCACGCGCGATGACCTGTTGCTCAAGCTAGGCCAGGCCGCAGGGCAGGCCGGTGCGGCCGCGAGCTTGGTGCGCGTCACCGTGTCCGCCGATGGCGTGCTCACGTATCAGCTTAATCGAGACAAGCTGCGCCACGTCCGCCAGCGCGAAGGCCGGTATCTGTTGCGCACCAATCTCGCCGCCGACGATCCGGAGCTGATCTGGCGCTGTTATATGCAACTGGTGTTTGTCGAGGAAGCGTTCCGCACGCTCAAAGGCGACCTCGGGTTGCGACCGGTCTATCACAAAACTCCCCTGCGGATCGAAGCACACCTGTTCATCGCATTTTTGGCCTATTGCCTCTCGATCACGCTGCGCCAGCAACTGCGCTCGCTCGCTGGCGGACTGATGCCGCGGGCCGTGTTGGAAAAATTTGCCACGCTGCAGATGCTCGACGTGAGCGTGCCGACCACCGATGGACGCGAACTGCTCCTCGTGCGCCACACCGAGCCCAACCGCGAAGTCGCGTTGCTGCTGCACCAACTCGCATTGGCGTTGCCACCGCAGCCGCCACCGAAAATCCGCGCCCTGAAATCCGCCGCGCTGTAGTGGCGACCTTTGGCGTCGCCGGACGATGAATCAACGTCTTGCGCGTTCAAAACCCGCCAGTAGCGGAAGTCGGGTTAACGTACTGCCGGTTCCGCGGAGTAAGCCTTCGCGAACTGACGGTGCGATCGGAGCCGCAAACCTGCAGGCAAGATCGGAGAATCCTGGTCGCATCCGTCGTGAGACCGCTGACCGGGGCGACTCACCTCGCTGCGACCGTCTCCCGACGTCGGCTACTTCCGGTTGCAGAGTTCCGGCTGAGACATTTGACGCAGGATTCGAGACGTCGAGCTTAGCGGATTCAGTCCGTTTCTGATACGTTCAGGCGAAGTTCGTTCCGCCGCGTCCCTGCCTCGAAGATTAAAATGCCAACGTCGTACCGGTTCTCCTTTGGCCCTTGGAACATCAGCGAAGGAGCCGATCCGTTCGGTCCCAACGTGCGCGCGGCTTGCCCGCACGAAGATAAATACGCGCTCTACCAGCCGCTCGGTTTCGACGGAGTGCAGTTTCACGATGACGACGTCGTGCCTGACCTGGCGAGCGTCACCGCGGCGGAGGCGCTGCGCCAGGCGGGGGACGTGGGCCGAATGCTGAAGAATCAGGGCCTCGTGGCGGAATTTGTCGCGCCACGCTTGTGGTTCGATGAGCGCACCGTCGACGGTGGCTACACTTCGAACCGCGCTGCGGATCGCGCGTATGCCTGGGAGCGCACGCAGCGCTGTATCGACATCGCGAATGCCGTCGGCGCCAGGGCGATCGTCCTGTGGCTCGCGCGCGAGGGCAGCTATGTGCGCGAGGCCAAGGACGCGAGGCTCGCGTATCAACGCCTGTTGGACGTCATCAACCAGGCCCTCGACTACGACCGGCAGATCGAGATCTGGATCGAACCCAAACCCAATGAGCCGACCGACCTCGCGTATGTTCCGACGGCCGGTCACGCGGTGGCGATGGCGTACGCTTCCAAGGATCATGCTCGCGTGAAGACGGTGATCGAGAGTGCCCACGCGATCCTGGCGGGTCTGGATCCGAGTGACGAGATGGCGTTCTCTCTCGCGCACGGGAAACTCGGGAGCGTGCACTTGAATGACCAGAACGGGTTGAAATATGACCAGGATAAAAATTTCGGCGCGGTGAATCTTCGCGGGGCCTTTAACCAGGTGCTCGTTTTGGATGATGCCGGCTACGGCCAGAACGGTGAATTCGTCGGATTGGATGTGAAGACGTTTCGCACTCAGGCGGGCAGTCCGGTGACCCAGCATCTGAAGACGAGTCGTGAGTTGTTCTTATTGCTCCTCGAAAAGGTGCGGACGTACGACCGCAACCTCGTTCGCCAGTGTCGCGAAGCGCGCGACTACGAAGCGCTCGAGTCCTATACGTTAAAGCACCTGCTGGGTGTGCGGTCGTAATGCATCCGGCGAATCCGAGAGAGGGGCGGGCGGCGCCAGGTCCTGCGCCAATCCTCGCGAAATCTCCGGTTTTTTCACCAAGCCGATTCCTGTTTTTGCCGGCGTGATCGGTGGCGATGGTGACACCGGTCAGCCACCTCGACAGCGCTCCCTACCGTCAAACGAAACGCGTCACTTCGAAATGATTTCTTCATGAAACAAGCCAGGATCAACCGTCTGTTCAACCCGGTCACACGCCGCTGTTTCGATGTCGCAATTGACCACGGCTTTTTCAACGAGTCTGCTTTTCTGGCTGGCATCGAGAATTTGCCGCAGGTGGTGAACACCCTTGTGGCCGCGGGGCCCGATGCGATCCAGCTGACCACGGGCATGGCTCGGCATCTCCAATCGAACACGGCACGTCTCCGTCCGGCGCTGGTGCTGCGCAGCGATGTCGCAAACGTCTACGGGAGGGAGTTGCCTTCGACCCTCTTCTCGCGAGTCATCGGCAACGCGGCGTTGCAAGCAGTGCAGTGGGACGCTGCCTGTCTGGTCGTGAACCTCTTTCGGATTCCGGAGCATCCCGAGGTGACGGAGCAGTGCATTGAGAACATCCTGGCGCTGAAACCGCAGTGCGATTTGTACGCAATGCCTTTGATGATCGAGCCGCTGGTGTTCCAACCGAACGCGCGCGCGGGTGGCTACATGGTTGATGGCGACGCGGACAAAATTATTCCGTTGGTGCGACAGGCCGTCGAGCTTGGCGCTGATATCATCAAGGCGGACCCCACGGATGATGTG
>JBDSPT010000035.1:0-6788 GCA_039930205.1 Opitutus sp.
AGCGAAGCATTAATATTCTGCGTGACCACTCGAGCGCCGCATCCGCGGTGGTCCAGCAGGCCTTACGCGATGACGGCATCGAGCTGTGCGCAGGAACTCATCTGCGGCAGATCAAGAAAACGCGGAACGGAGTAAGCGTTGAATTTCTCTACAAAGGCAAAGTCATCACCCGCACAGCGCAGCATCTCTTCAATGCCTTAGGCCGAGAGCCGAACACAACCACGCTCAACCTTTCCGCCGCCGGCGTCAAAACCCGGAGCACTGGTCAGGTTGTGATCAATCGTTGGCAGCAATCGACGACGCCTCACATTTACGCCGCGGGCGACTGCTCGGGTCCTGTAGAAATCGTCCATATTGCGATTCAACAAGGTGAACTCGCGGCGCGTCACGCTGCCGGAATCAAGAAGCTGAAACCCATCGACTACCGGATCCTGCTGAACGTTGTATTCACCGATCCACAACTCGCGACGATCGGTGTGCTCGAGAGCGAACTCGATTTGAAGAAGATCAAGTACCTGGTCTCTCACTACCCTTTCAATGACCACGGGAAATCAATCCTGATGGATGCCAATTACGGCTATGTGAAGGTGATCGCGGAGCCGATACGCGGTCGCATCTTGGGAGCGGAGATCGTCGGTAAAGACGCCGGCGAATTGATCCATTGCTTCACCGGCCCGCTGGCGATGCGAGCAACCGTCTTCGACCTGTTGCGTGCGCCCTGGTACCATCCCACTCTGGCGGAGATCATCACCTACCCACTTGAGGAAATCGCGGAGAAGATCACTAAATCCACCGGCGACGTATTCATTCCCACCGTACCGACCTACTCGCGTTGACTGCAGTGCGTCGCGGAGGGATCGGTCGGAGGTCACCCAACGAGGGCGAGCAGATCTGCGAGATCGACTCGCTGTTCGTAGATCGCCTTCCCGACGATCACACCGTTCAGATTGTCGTAACGACCGTGCAGCTCGGTCAGGCGGACCACGTCTTCACGGCGGCTCACTCCGCCGCTGGCGATGATCTGACACTTGACGGCGTTGAGCATCGCCTCCTGCGCCTTCAAATTAGGACCGGTCATCATGCCGTCGGTCCCGATGTCGGTATAAATGAGGGTCGAAACGCCCAGCGATTCCATTTGGCGGGCGAAGGTCAACGCATCCAGTCCAGTGGTGTCGACCCAGCCTTTCACCGCAACTTTGCCATCTTTCGCATCGATGCCGACCGCGATCTTGTTGCCGAATTCGCGGACCAAATCGGCGATGAACGATTCACTCTCAGCGGCGCGGGTTCCGATGACGACCCGACTCACACCGAAACCGAGAGCACGCTCGATGGCTGCGCGCGTGCGTAATCCGCCACCGAGCTGTACTTTCATTCCCAATGCGGCGATCGCTTGAACGGCCGTCAGATTTTGCGGCTCGCCCTGGAATGCCCCGTCAAGATCCACGACGTGAACCCATCCACTGCCGGTCGCTTGAAATTGTTTTGCCATGTCCGCAGGATTCTCCGCATACACCGTTTCCTGGTCGGCGCGACCCTGCGTCAGCCGCACGCAACGTCCGGACTTGATGTCGATGGCTGGATAAATGGTCATTCGCGAAAACGCTTTGCGCCCTGCGGAACAGGCGCGAGACTAAAACCATGGCGAACTACACCGCTCCTCGTTTTCTCAGCGAACTCCTCCATGCCCGGTCCCCTTCCGGCTATGAAGGTGAAGCGCAAAGAGTTTTCGACGAACACGTCGAGCCGGCCGCCGATTCATATGCCAACGATGCGATGGGCAATCGTATCGCCACTCTGAATCCAAAGGGCGACCCGGTGTTGATGCTGGCCGGACACATGGACGAGCTCGGGCTCATCATCACGTATGTCAACAAAGACGGGTTCATCTATTTTGATACCGTCGGCGGTCACGACCTGAGTGTGATCTCTGGTCGACGCGTGATCATCCAGACAGAGCACGGTGCCGTCAAAGGCGTGACCGGCAAACGAGCGATCCATCTGATGGATGAAGAGGATCGCAAGAAGGTGCCGAAGAAGCACGAAATCTGGATCGATATCGGAGCTCGCTCGAAGAAAGAGGCCTTGGAGAGAGTCGCGATCGGCGACTCAGCAACGTACGATCACGAATTCGAGTTGTTCAACGGAAGCATCGGTGCAGCGCGCGCTTTTGATAACAAGGTCGGTGCCTACATTGTCGGTGAGACGCTCATTCGACTCGCCAAGGAAAAGAAAGGGCTCGCCGCTCGCGTCGTGGCCGTCGCAACGTCACAGGAGGAAATCGGAACACGGGGCGCAATCACGGCAACCTACTCGATTAACCCGCACATCGCCATTGCCGTGGATGTCGGACACGCGACGGACCATCCGGATTGTGACAACCGCAAATACGGCGAAACGAAGCTCAGCGGGGGCCCGATCATCTGCCGGGGCGCGAATATCAATCCCAAGATCTACCAGCGGCTGGTCGCGGCCGCGAAGCAGATTAAAATCCCGTACCAGCTGGAGGCGGATCCACGTCCTACCGGCACCGACGCACGTGCAATTCAGGTTGGCCGCGGCGGAGTAGCGACCGGGCTCGTCAGCATTCCTCTCCGTTACATGCATACGCCCAGTGAGGTCGTCGATCTCGAGGACGTGGAACGTTGCGTGAAGTTACTGGTTCAGTTCGCAAAGAATCTCGATAAGGGCGACTACGCCCATTGGTAACGCGACGCCGAGATTGGCGGCAAGCGTACCGACACGTCCGGTACGGTCTCCCGGGCGACCTCTTCAAAAAACGGACGCCGAATTTAATTCGTCCCCGCCAGCTTCCGAAGACGACTGACCATTTCCATGCAAGCACGACCGCTGTGGTACGGACATTTCCAAAAGCCGAGTTTCATGGGGCCGCTCGGCTTTCCATCGGGCGCGATGCCAATGAACCAATCCCCATTCTTCCGATCAACCAGTCGTTGGTCGATGAAATCCCAGTTCTTCAAGGATGCACTCAAGTACGCAGGATCTCGCGAAATTTGGTAGCTGTTGAGGAAGCCGACGACCCCTTCCGCCTGCGGCCACCAATCTTTGCTGCGATTCGTGACGCCACTCGGATCGCCTTCCGCGAGAATCGCTCCGTCGACGTCGAGACCTTCCTTCATCGTCACGTTTGCGATCGCAACCGCGTCTCGCTTCGCCCGCGCGATCAAGGCTGGGTCCTGCAGCACGTCCGCTGCCTCATCGATAAGCCAACTAAACTCGATGTCGTGACCATAAGAAACCGTGTCCGATTGCGGTGACCAGTCCTCCTCCAGGAACAGGCGAAGATGGCGCGTTGCCGGGTCCATAACCCGAGTCAGCAACACGTCAGCGATTTCACGCAGGTTGGCTTTGAGTTCCGCGTCTGGCCAAGCCCGCAGGAGATTCGTGTAGGCCTCGAGCATGTGCAGGTGAACATTCTGTGACTTCTGCCCCAACGATCCCATCGCTGTCCCAGGGCCGCGCGCGCGTGACTTTTTCCAATCGCGAGAGAACTCCTCGAAGTAGCCAAGATTCTTGTGATCGTGGCTATGCTGCTCGACCGTCCGATACAGTTCGATCGCGCGTTCAAGTGGCTCCTTGTCCGCCGTCGCGAGGTGATATTCGGCAAGGGAATAAATCCCGAACGACTGCACGTAGATGATCTTTCCTTGATCAAGTGGCTGGCCCGATTCCGTGATCGACCAATAGAGTCCACCGTTCTCTTGGTCCCAGAATCGCGCAAGGAGATCGTCGTATGCCCACCGCGCCATATCCAGATAGGCTTTGTCGTGATAACGCCGATACGCCGCGGAAAACGTCCAGAGGACGCGGCAGGTAAGAAGGGCGCCCCGAGGCACACCCTTGCGAATTCCACTGCCATCGTTAATCTCGCCAATGAATCCGCCCCGCTCGCGGTCTCGTGCATGGTTCAGCCAGAATGGCAGGATGTTTTGCCGAAGTTCTGACTCGATTCGATCAGCGTAAGCCGTGAGCTGACGCACACCAGGCGCAGCTGGAGTTGACACTGATTCACTGCGCGCGCTGCTGAGCGAAACGACCGCTAAGATTAGGATGCTTTGAAGAGGGCGGTACATTGCCAGAAGGGGTAACATATCTGCGAGGCTGCGTAGAAACGTTGTGCACGCCAGCCGATCTTCCCGCTTACGATCGCAAGGTTCCACGACATTCGACCGATCGACTGTCGATCAGCTGATCAAACCCAACCGAACTGGACTGGCCCACCTTGAACCGCGGCGAACTGAGGCTTGGCCGGATCCATGCAGTCGAAGTTCGACATAGGCAGCTCGCTGGCGGCGCAGGAGCTACAGAAACGGACTGCGTGCGAAAGCACTGGGCAGTTCCCATTTCACGAGGAGGTAGCTCTCCCGACCGAATGATTCCGGCTCAGGCCGCGTCTTGCTTCGCTTCGCCCTTATCGAGTCGGCGCAGCGTAGGACGCTTCCGGCCAGCAACGACACCCGCGTCGATGACGACTTCGCTGACGTCTTCGCGTTGCGGCAAGTCGTACATCACCTCGAGCATCAGGTTCTCGAGGATGGACCGCAGGGCACGAGCACCCGTCTTCAACTCCACCGCCTTTTGAGCAATCGCCAAAATCGCATCGCGCGTCAGGCGCAGGCGAACTCCATCCATCGCAAAGAGCTTCGAATACTGTTTGACCAGTGCATTCTTGGTCCGGAGGAGCACCTTTTCGAGATCCGCCACCGAAAGCTGGTCCAGCACCGAGACGACCGGAAGGCGTCCGATAAACTCCGGGATCATGCCGAACCGGATAAGATCTTCCGGAGCCAAAGCCTTCATCATCTCCTCTGGCTTCATTGACTGATCGTGCTGCGCGCGAATTGATGCGAAACCCAGACTGCGCTGACCCAGCCGACGCTGAACCAAACTATCCAGACCCACGAACGCTCCGCCGCAGATAAAAAGGATATTGGACGTGTTGATCTGCACGTACTCCTGATTCGGGTGCTTGCGGCCACCCTGAGGCGGAACATTACAGGTGGTTCCTTCCAGAATTTTTAGCAGTGCTTGCTGCACGCCCTCACCTGACACGTCGCGAGTAATGGAAACATTCTCAGTCTTGCGCCCGATCTTATCGATCTCGTCGATATAGATGATGCCGCTTTCCGCGCGCTTCACGTCGTAATTGGCACTTTGGAGGAGACGTAAAACGACGTTCTCAACGTCCTCCCCAACGTACCCTGCTTCTGTCAGCGTCGTGGCGTCCGAGATGGCGAAAGGCACATCCAAAATCTTTGCCAGCGTGCGCGCCAACAGTGTCTTCCCTGAGCCCGTCGGACCGACGAGGAGGATGTTGCTCTTCTCTACATCGACGTCGTTAAACTCCGGCGAGAGCGCCATCGAGTCTTTGCCGGGCTGACCGGAATCGAACATCAAGCGCTTGTAATGATTGTAAACGGCGACCGCCAAAACCTTCTTCGCGTGGTCCTGTCCGATCACGAAGTCGTCCAATGTCCGCTTAATCTCGAACGGCTTGATGAGCCGGACCGGTGGTCTCGGTTCGACGGAAGGAGACTTAACTTCTCGGTCGATGATTGTCTTGCAGACGTTAACGCAAGAATCGCAGATGTAGACTCCCGGACCTGCGATGATCTTCTTTACTTCCGCCTGAGACTTTCCGCAAAAAGAGCAGAGAGTCATGCGCGAAGATTTTGCCATGGAATGAGAGTGAAGAAAACAGCCTGAGAGTCCAGATCGGAGACTTGCCTAACCGATTACGCCGCGGTTGCGGTTGGTAAACCCAAGGCCTGAGCTTCGCGCGTCGATTCCACCACATGGTCGACGACTCCGTAGCTCTTAGCTTCCTGAGCGCTCATGTAGTAATCGCGATCCGAGTCCTTTTCAACCTGCTCTGCAGACTTTCCGGTGTGCTTCGCGATCACCTCATTCAAAGTCTTGCGCCAACGAATGATTTCACGAGCCGCGATTGCGATATCGGAAGCCTGACCGCCCGCACCGCCTGAAGGCTGATGAATCATGACTCGACTATTCGGCAGCGCGAATCGCTTTCCCTTAGTACCCGCTGACAGCAACACGGTGCTCATGCTGGCCGCCATGCCAACGCAGTAGGTGACGATGTCACACTGCAGGAAGTTCATCGTGTCGTAGATCGCCATGCCGCCCGTCACCACTCCACCCGGAGAGTTGATGTAGAGCTGAATGTCCTTTTTCGGATCTTCCATCTGCAGGAAAAACATCTGTGCGATCACCAAATTGGCGACCATATCATCAATCGGCGTACCAATGAAGATGATGCGGTCCTTGAGGAGCCGCGAATAGATATCCATCGACCGCTCTCCGCGGCCGGTGTTTTCCAAGACAATTGGGACGTAATAGCTCACAGTGGTTGATTTATGGGCAGTTTAAGCCTTCGGCTGTACTGTCGTCACCTTAGCCTTGGATACGAGGAAATCAATCGCCTTGTCGAAAATGATCGACTGCTGCACTGCGCGAAGCTGCTCACGATCACTCGTGAGACTCTTCACGAGTTTATCCGGCTTCTGTTGAGTGCGCATCGATTCACGATAAATGAACTGATCAATGTCCTGCTCAGAAACCTGAAGCTTTTCCGCCTCGGCGATCTTTGCGAGGATCAGCTGAATCTTCACCCGTTTCTCAGCAGCTTTCCGCGCACCTTCGAACAACTGCTTCTTGTCCTTCTCGAACTGATCCTGCGGGACGCCTCGTCGCATGTTCTCTTCGATGAACTGGCGCAACACACTCTGCGTCTCGTTTTCGACGAGGGA
>JBDSPT010000036.1:0-5263 GCA_039930205.1 Opitutus sp.
TTGCTCCTTTCGACCGGCGTGGGCGGAATTGATTGAGCAGCAGCGACTGCAGGGGGCACCGGCGGGATCGTTTCAAGCGGCACGGGTGTGGGGAGCGGCATCGCAGAAGCCGGGGGCGCGCTTGCCGGTCTGCCGGTTGCTGGCGCTCCCGTTTCCACCGACAGCCATTCGGCTGCCCAGGCGGCGTGGTGAGACGATTTTGAAAGGGTCGAAGCGTAGAGGAAATCCACCACGGCAAGAAACGCAGGTGAAAGAGTCGCGCGCGCCGAGAATGTGATGCCCGTGAGCGTACTCCATGCTCTGAAGTCAGGGGAGAAGGGGCTGAGCTCAAGTGCGGCTGCAAGTTGAGCTCCAAACCATTCGATCTGGGAAGGGAGGCCGGCGACAAACATCGCGGTCGGCGCCGGAGCGCCCTTCAGCAGCGCTGCGACTTCTGTTTTGATGACGGGTGCCAGGCGGCTAGCAATCTTCGCAGCGTAGTCGCTAAAATCGTATTCCGGATTGAAGAACAGCTTCAGCGCGGATCCGCGGAACTTCAGTCCGAGTTCAGCCTGCACCGCTTCGCCGATGCGTGACATATCTGCGGATACGACGCCTGCCGCAACGATACCGTCGCGGGTGATCACGATCGCGTGGGCGGAATGCTCGCCGATGTCGATAAGGAGTGTCGGGGTGTGACAGGTCCGAGCCAGCGCACCTGCGGTCGTGATCGTGGCGGAGACGCAGCGGGTCGGCTTGAGACTGAGTGAGGCGAGCGGTCCGACAGAGTAGGGATGATCCTCTGCCGCGGTGGAAACGAGCCAGGGCAGATTGGTGGGATCGCCGCCATCGCGCGCTTGAATGGCGGAGAACCACTTCGCTGAACTCGAACCTGCGACGAAGCTTTGAACACCTTTGATTGCCGGGTGCTGGTTGGCTTCCTGCGAGGTGGCGAGCTGCAACGTCCGCGATTTCGGCCGGATCGCGCACGCCACGATCGCACTGGCAGGAACGCTGCCGACCAGCGAGTCTGCTGCTTCGAGCGGCACTTCTTTCAGTTCATCGATTCGCAGAGGACGTTCCGCATCTGAACAATGTGCGAGGCGTAGCGAGAAATCGGTCTGTTCGAAAAAGTACAGAGGTTCGCTGGGCATGGATGAAGTGGCAGTGGACGGAGCGCTAAGGCAGTTAAATGGCGACGTTCCGTCGTAGTTGAACAGCGGAATAATTCAATCGGCTACTTTTACGGCACTTGTACGCGAAAAACATTAGATTTTGCGCATTCCGCTATCAAGTCGCGCCGCGGAGTGCCGAGATTCTCAATGATGTCTCCCAAGATCCTGCTCGTTAAAAAGCTCCGGGAGGAAACGCACGCCGCCTCCGTTGTTGTTGGTGAGGCGGGCTTCTATTGGCGCTCCTTTGCCAACGCACACGACGTTGGTGTCGCTCTCCGCAAGGAAGAGTTCAGCTTGCTCATTTTCGATCACCGCGGCGTCGCGGGAGATCCACTCGCGTTCATCAACTCGCTGGGCGACGCGCACAAGAATCGCACTGTATTCCTGCTGAGCGATCCGCTTCAGCTCGATGTCGTGGTGCAGGCCATCCGAATCGGCGTGAAGGATCTGTTTCAGGCGCCCGTTGATCTTCAGGCCATCGTAGAACGCGTTCAGGCAGTGCTGCAGAAGAACGGTGAGGGCTCTTCCGGAGTCCAGATCCAGGAGTGGAGCGAGTTTGTGATGTTCCTGACGCACGGAACGATTGCCGAACCGCTGAGCCAAGCCGCAGGGAGGAAGGGATCGAGCGCCGAGCCGAACTCCGCGCAGCAGAATTTGCTTCAGGCCGAACGCGATCGTCTCGCGCTCGAAGTGCGGTCATTGCGCGACGCACTCGTCGTCGCTCAAAAGCAGGTTACCTCCGTCACCAATCGTCCGTTCGGCGACAACGCCAGAGGCGCGAAGGAGAAAGCCGAGATGGAACTGGAACTCGCTCGGGCGAATCTGGCCAAAGCGCAGGCGGATCTCGCGACCGAGAAGGAAAAGATCGAGACGGAGCAGTTGCTTCTGACGCAGGCGAAAAAGAAGTTCGAATCAGCCCGCAACAGCGGTGATGGCGATGCAGCGAAGCGTGAGGCCGAGTTCGTCCAGGTGAAGCAGACGATCGCCGCCGAACGGAAAGAGTTGGAAGATCGCAACCGCGCCTTGCTGGCCGAGCACGAGAAGCTCGAGCTGGAAATGGTGCAGCTGGTCGCCACCAAATCGAAGCTGGAGAAAGAGCGTGCCACGATGGAGCAGAGTCGCGCCGCTCAAACCAAGGAAGCGGAGCGTCTCGCGAAGGCACAGGCCGAACAGCAGACTCTCAACGAATTCAAAGCCAAATTGGAAGCAGACCAGGCAAACTGGAAAGCGGAAAAGACCCGTGCCGAGACGGCGTTGCTCCAGCGCGAACAGGCCGTGGCACAGGCAGCGGTCGAAGCTCAAAAGGTTGCGGCGGACCAAAAGCGGTTCAGTGCCGAGAAGGAGAAATTTGATACGCTCCAAAAGCTCTTCACGCAGGCACAGGCGAAGGTAGAGCAGGAGCGGATTGAGCTAGGTCAGGCCCAGGCATCACTAAAGGCGCAAGCTGAGCAGAATGCCGCGAAGCTCGCGGAGTACGAGAGCCGTTCCGCGCATCACGAGAAGGCGATTGCTCAACGCACCCAGAAGCTTGCCGAGGCTGAGCAGGCGCACTCGGCGGCGCTCAAGCAATTTACGGCGGAGCAGGAGAAATATGAAGCAGCGCAGACGGTCGTGGCCCAAGCCCAAGCCCGCATGGCCAAGGATCGTCTGGCGATCGACGATGGATTGGCGAATGTCGCCACCCAGACCGCCGCGTTGAAAGCGCAGCGTGACGCTTTTGACTCGGAACGCCTGAAACTGGCCGAGAGTCTGGCGGTTCGTGAGACCGAGGTGCGCACGATGCAGATGGCGATTGCCCCGAAGCTCGCGCAGTTCGCGACGGATCGAGAGAAGCTTGAGTCCGAGCAGGTCGCCGTGAAGCAGGGCCTGGCGAAGATCGCGGCGGAGCGTGCCGACGTCGACCTCACGAAATCGAAACTGGCAGAAGAGCGAAAGGCGCTCGCCGAGCTCGAAGCCTCACTCGAGGAAACGGAACTTTTGTCCGAGAGCCGCTTGGCCACAGCCAAAAAGGCACAAGGGCAACTCGCGGTTGAGCGTGCTGCGCTCACGATCGAACAGGCTGAGCTGAAAAAAGAGTCGGCCGCGCTGGCTGACCGCAGCCGGCAGTTCGAGGCCCGCCAGGTTCAATTCAAGCAGCAGATGAAAGAATTGCTGGCTTCTGCCTAGGGCGGTTTAACTTAAACTGTAGCCGGACGCCGCCTCAATGTCATCGCGAGGTGCGCGAAGCGCGCCGTGGCGATCCAGCTGGATTGTTTCGTCGCTGCGCTTCTCGCAATGACAGGAACTCGGCTACAGTTTTGTTTAAAAGGCTCTAGTCGGATTGTATTCGCGGATACGTTGCGAGCTCCAGATCATTAAGATCTTAAACGTGTAAGCCGCGTCGTGTGCGGACGATTGTTGTCGAGCACGGGTCGCAGCTTATTCCGCGGACGACGAAGTCGATTCGGCACGGGCTGGACACCTCTTTCAGGCGTCTTCGGAAGAAAACGGCGATACCGACGGACCGAATCAGTCCATCCGAAACGTATCAGGAATCGGTTTCGTCCTCGCCGCGGCGGAATGACCGCCAGATGCGACTGCGGGCGCAGAGTCCCGCCTTATAAGAAGGTCAGGTGACGGACTTGAACGCGGCGAGATCCCACAGGGGAACTCCGGCTTCAGCGGCCAGTTCGTTGAACGCGTCAACCTCTGCTTTCGAAAAGAGCAGCCCACCCGCGGCGGCGGTTTTCTTTCCCCAATTGGCCTCGAGCTGACCGGGCAACATGGCGTTTTCGTTGCCATGGCCAAGGACATCTTCAATCACGGCTTTGACGTTTTGCTTTTGATTCCGGCCTTTCGCAAACGCGCCCGCGTTGATCGCATCAGGATGGATGACCTGAAAAAAGAACACGCAGGTGCCTTTGTCGCCGGCCGCTTTGTCCCACCGATTACGAATGGTCGGGAGGGATCCGCCAATGAATCCACCGACGATCTCGTTGATGAGCGAGAGGCCGTAGCCTTTGTGGGCGCCAAACGGCAGGAGCGACACGGCCTGATTCGGATCCGTCGTGGGATTACCGTCCTTATCGACCGCGGCGAGAGGCGGTAACGATTTCCCTTCGCGCTTCAGCTGCTGGACGCGGCCCATCGCGACCACCGAAGTTGCCCAATCGATGACGATCGGATAGCCGACCGCCTCGGTTGTCGGAAATCCCCACGAATGTGGATTGGTTCCCAGAGTAGGGAACTTGCCTCCGAACGGAACGACCTCGGCGAGTGCGGCGGTGCAGTTCGTGTAGGCAATGTAACCCTTCTTCGCGGCATCCATGACGTAGCCGCCGCCCCAAAGATAGTGGAACGCGTTGTCGACGGACACGGTGCCGACACCGTATTGATCGGCCAGCTTCATGGCTGCATCCATGGCGCGATACGCAGTCGATTGACCCAGTTTCTTGTTCGCGTTCCAGATCCTGGCCGCGGCGAAACGCGAGGGCTTTTCTTCGATTTGCGCACCCGGAACACAGCCTTGTGAGCCTGAACCAAACAGATGATCGAGGTGCAGCGCCTTGATTGCATTGTGCGTGCGGATCCCGTGACGAGAGGCCTCGGCGCAGAAGCGCGCCCCCTCACCCGCTTCATCCGCTTGGTAACCACGATGCCGATACGCTGCTTCGACGAGGGCGTTGTGTTGGGATTCAGGAACGACGTAGAACGTTTCAGACATGGGGAGAGAGTAGCGGGCAGTGGGTGGGGAGGAGCGGGGAGGACGGAGCTGAATCGGGCGGAAGCCGATGGACCGTTGGGTGGATTACGCCAGGTTCGAGATCTCTGGATTCGCTTGCGCGACCGGCTTGTTGCCGGCCAGGAACAGCGTGAGATTCTCAACGGCGCAGGTAGCCTGACGTTGCACACTTTCGTGCGTGCGCGAGCCGATGTGCGGGGTCAGGATCGCGTTGGGCAGCCCCAGCAGTGGATGGTCTGGGGGCGGAGGTTCCTGGTCCAGCACGTCCGCGGCGTAGGCCAGGAGGTGCTTCGTCTTGAGCGCATCGACAAGCGCAGCCAACTCGACGAGTTCGCCGCGACCGGTGTTGACGATCACCGCGCCCTTTTTGATCAAAGGGAAATTCCTC
>JBDSPT010000037.1:0-2520 GCA_039930205.1 Opitutus sp.
TCCACCACGCGCAGCGTCGAATCGTTCAGATGTTCCTGCAGCCAGGCTCCGTCGACCAGGACCTCGGGATGAGCATAGGCTGCGAATTTCGAATTCATGGAGCTGCTAGCGTGCGGGTTGACCGAAGTTCTCGCAAGCAGCCGGCCATGATTTGTCGATTCGAGAACGTCATAAATGACTCATCCGCCCTCTGGCGAATTCGATCAAGGCGCCGTGCCAAGCCGATCGCCCATCCGCGCGTAAATTTCCAGGTGTTCCGCGCTCGGCCCAGGTAAATCGGAGTCAAATGTCATCCGTCCGCTTTGAAACACCGTGATCACACACGAGCCTCCAAAAGCGAATAACCCCTTTTCGTCTCCCTTCGCGACGGCACGCCCTGGTACGTGAGTTTGCTGGATGCTGCCGACATTCGTCGCTCCGACTTCGAACATCGCGACCGTCCCAAACACGGGCGACTCGATCAACGTCAGTACGCGTTTGTTCTGCACAAGGTAATGTAGATTCCTCCGCAGCGCGACGGGGTTTACTGAATACAGCCATCCGTTGATCAACTTCCCCTCGCCCGGCACGCCGGAAACCGGGAAATGGAAGCGATGATAGTCCACCGGGCAGAGCCGTGAGATCATCATCGCTCCACCGGCAAATTTGCCGGCGAGCGGTCGTGCACCTATCGCCGCGTGATCTTCCCCGAAGAGCTCTGCCAGCGTGAAGGACTTGCCTTTCACATAAAAACCCGGCGCGGTTTCAACGTCGGGAAAAACCAGATGACGGCCATCCGCCGGAAACACTGCGACTTTTTCTCCGTCCGCAATCGGCCGGACCGACGGTTTCAAAGCGCGATAGAAAAACTCGTTGAAAGTTTTGTAGTCGAACGGGGACTTCGCGAATTCATCGACGTTGATGTTGTAGGTCGTGATGAACGGAAGGATCTGCAATGCGCTCACCTTTTTGTTCATCTTCCGACCGTACCACCACGAGAAGATGTGGCGCCGCGCAACCAACCAGACGAACAGTCGACCCACCGGATTCTCGTATGCCAGCTTCAACCAGCGCTCGCCAAAGACCTTTTCCGTCTCAACGGCGCGAGTATAGCGATTGAAAAACCGAATGGGCTGGGCGGGCATTCGGGCAACGTTCGGTGAATGCCACGATTGCGCAAAGCAGAAATCAGCTGCGGCATGAGCCGCCCGGCTGACGTCCCCATCTGAGGTCAAGTGCGGTTCGAATCCGAACCCACCCACGTCGCAGAGACGCTCCGCGGGACCGATGCAGTTAAACCACGGATAACATGGATGGACGCGGTTCAACGGCATGGGTCCGGCCAAGATAATCGTACGTTTATAGTCGACGCGGTGCTTCCGCAGCAAATCGAGCGCAGAGTAAACTGCCGGATCCAACGCGACTGCCTGTCATTGCGAGAAGCGGAGCGGCGAAGCAATCCAGCTGGATCGCCACGGCGCGCTTCGCAAACCTCGCGATGACGATGAGGCGGCGTCCGGCTACAGTTTAAGTTAAACCGCTCTCGCTAGCTGTCGCGAAGCCAGCGCAGACCTTCGATATCGCCGGCCTGCAGCGGGGTCAGGCCGATTCCGGTGAGAACGCGAGAACGTATGTCGCACATGAGCTTCACGTGAAGCGCGCGTGCTTTCGCCAAAGTTAGATCGGGTTCTGCGGTCATTTCCAGCCGGCGCAAAGTAAGTTCGTTTTTGATTCGCCAGAGTTCGAGTGCGCTGGCTGCGGGGAGATGACATTCAGCCACAAACCGGTTTATCTCCTCAAACTCGGATCCCTCTCCCCTCAACCAGCCCGCGAATAAATCGTCTCCGAGCACCTCATGAATCTTCTCTTGGGTGCGGTATCGTGCTTGCTCGCGTGCCAGGTTGGATGCGGGCGTGAAATCCAGCGCGAGCGCGAATTGTTCATCAAATGCACGCTGGAGAAGATACACGGCGCGGCGTTGGCTGTCGGACGCTGACGTATCGTCCAGTAGCTCCGCCACGACCTCGCCGGCCGGGCTCCGAGTTCGCTCGTACTCTTCGAGTTCACTCGCAGTCAGCACTGCCGCCAGATCCGAGCGGTTCTCCCGCTCGATCATTTTCAACTGCCGAAGAAATGCGGTTAAACCGTTGGCTGACTCCGCGGTGATCACCGCAAAATCGGCCGAGATTTTGGCCCGCATCTCGTCGTAGTCGCGTTCGATCGCCGCAATCCGCTCGGCCTTCGAAGCCGAGCGAAGAAACAGATCCGTAGACCCTACCTGCGCGCCCCCCGAAGTCAGATCACCCGCCTCCGTCGCGGAGGCCACCCCGGCAGCGGACGCTGCCGCCAGCCGTGCACGAGGGGGCGTTGGAGACGACCACCACACCATTCCAATAAAGAGCACCAGAATGGCGAAGAGAGATCGCTTCACGACGCGCGAGTTAACTCAGTCAACGCAGCGAACCCAGAAGTCCGCGATTCGCGCGGGTACGGGACCAAAGTCCGATCACGCCCAGCGCCCCCAAGGTAAGCCATTCGGTT
>JBDSPT010000038.1:0-8620 GCA_039930205.1 Opitutus sp.
AGGGGGACGAGGTTCTGCTGGGGCACTTGAGACCGTTGGCGCGTCCGGCGGCGGCGCCACGGTCGAGGGGGTTGAAGGGGCGTTTTCCTCTGCGCGTAGACCCAATGAGAGAGTCACGATCAGCGCGATGACAGCGCCGAGCAGAGGCTTGCGAGCTAGAGTATTCATTAAAAAGATATCACCGATTCGTGTGAAGGACTCGGTAGGCCGTCGCACCGAGACTAAAGAGCGTTGCATAAACTCCCGCGACGCACGCGAGGGTGCCGTAAAGCCAAAGTGAAGGGATGCTGCGCAGCACTGCTGAGAACGACTCTCCAGTTCCGCGAATCGCACCGCCAATCGCGTCGATCCAGCTGAACTGGCTTTGCACCGCAGTCACCACACCGGTCGATTCCACACCGACCGTCGCCCACACAGTGGCCAGCAGCGCCAGCTTCACGAGCCCCACGGCCACCACGACGAACGCAAATCGCACCACGATTGGCCATTCGGCGAACGACTGCCTCCACCAAGGGGCCGCCGCGCGAGCTTCAATGGCAGCCCGGACTCGCAGTTCCAAACTATGCGGCGCCTTGCGATCGGGCAACGATCGGAGTGCTTCATGCACGAACTTTTCAAGCTCGTCGGGCGATTGTTTCATGGCTGGAAGAATTGACCGGCTTCGGTCGGAACGGACGCCGTCGTCGCAGGTAAGAGGTGACTGAACTGGGTGATCGGATGGTCGAGGATACTCATCGCTGAGGGGTTCGTCATGTGATCATCCATTGAATTTTTCATGCGCTGTGCCGGTTCGACTTAGGATCTGTGCCAGCGCCGCTCGCGCGCGGAGGATATCTGTCTTCACCTTGGCGAGCGACACGCGCAGGCGTTTGGCAATGTCATCGTAAGGCATGTCTTCGAAATGATAGAGAACCAGCGGGACTCGCTGATGCTCGGGCAACTGCTCCAAGGCTTTCTCCACCCATTCGCGCCGTTCTCCCGCATCCACCCCGGTAAAAAACGTGTCGGGGGCAGCAAACTCAACGTCGGGTTGGTCTGAGTCTTCACCGCCATCGTCGCGCCGAAACTCCGAGAAAAAGCGCCAGCGTTTTCGGTATCGGGAGAGGTGATTCAACGACAAGTTGGTTGCGACTGTTTTCAGCCAACCTCCAGCAGTCGGACTGCCTTGCAGCGTGTCGTACCGCTCGTACGCCTTCAGGAAGACCTCCTGGGAAATGTCCTCCGCCTGCGCCTCGTTGCTAACAAGGCGTACAGCCGTCGAAAATACCATGTCCTGATAGTTGCGCATGAACGTCGTGAAGTCTGTCGGGGTGATTACGCCCGTGGTTTGGGTTTGCACTGGAGGTTCATCGTTCATGCCCAAAACACGGCCGGTGCCGCAAAGTCGCAGAAAAGTCCTGTCCGGACTGCATTCACGCTGCGAGTCGATAGCACAACCTATGTTACGAAAACGATGGAATGCGCCCAAGTCCGTGAAGTTCTCAGCCCGGCCCTGTGGCCGCAACCCTTGCAAACCCCGACGATCGGGCAACTTTGCGATCATCCGAGGCTGCACTCGTTCGAAGTATGCCTGACCTTTCCCCGTTTCCCGGTCCCGACCCGACGCTCGAAACTGAAATCAGCCGGATTGGGCGGCAGCTGCTCGACTTGATGGATGCTCGGCCAGCGCCGGGGATTTTCTCCAAAAAGAGCGTGTATGCCCGCCTGATGGAGTGGTCCATGAAAGATCCTGCGTTCAAGACGCAGCTCTTTCGATTTGTCGACGTACTGCCCTCGCTTAAATCGTCGCGAGACATCGTGCGGCATCTTCAGGAGTATCTCGGCGATCATGCTGTCGAGTTGAACCCCGCGATGAAAGCGGGGCTCGCCGCCTCCTCGTTTGCCCCGGCGCTGGTCGCAGCACCGATCAAGGCCAACGTGATGGCCATGGCCGCGCAATTCGTCGCCGGCGAAACGCCCGATGATCTCATTAAGCGGATACGGCAGAATACCTCGGCCGGCGTCGCCACGACGATTGATCTGCTGGGTGAGACCGTCGTGAGCGCTGCGGAAGCCGATGCGTTCCTTCAGCGGAATCTCGACGTGCTCGACACCATTGCGAAACACCTGAGTCGTGAGTCCAAACCCTGCTTTAGCGATCTCGGCGTCGACGGCGTCCTTCCGCGCTTAAACCTGTCGGTCAAGGTGTCCGCCCTCACTCCGGATGTTCATCCGGCCGATCCAGAAAACTCGATGCCCGCGCTCAAAGAGCGGCTTCGCCCTATCTTGCAACGGGCGTCGGAAATAGGAGCGCTCATCAACTTCGATATGGAGAGCTACAGGCTGAAAGATCTGACGATTGCACTCTTCACATCGATCTTCGAAGAACCTGCATTCCAGGAATCCCCGGCGGTTGGAATCGCTCTCCAGGCATATCTTCGCGATGGCGAACGCGACGTGCGTGACCTCATCACCTGGGCGAAAGCGCGAGGTCGCAGGATCAACATCCGCCTCGTGAAAGGTGCCTACTGGGACTACGAAACGATTTTGGCGCAGCAACGCGACTGGCCGATCCCGGTCTGGCAGCGCAAGCCGGAGTCCGACGCGAACTACGAAAAACTTTCCCGAATTCTGCTGGAAAATATCGCGTGGGTGACGCCGAATTTTGCGACGCACAATGTGCGCTCAGTCGCTCACGCGATTGCTCAGGCCGACCGTCTCGGAGTCGATCGTCGCGCTTACGAATTTCAGGCACTCTACGGCATGGCCGACGAGTTGAAGCATGCGCTCGTCCAGTCGGGATATCGGGTTCGTGAATACTGCGCAATCGGCGAGCTTCTTCCGGGTATGGCCTATCTGGTTCGTCGTCTGCTCGAGAACACCAGCAATGAAGGCTTCCTCAAAATCAGGAACACCGGCGCCGCCACCATCGATCAGCTTCTCGCGAATCCCGTCTCACTGCTCGGCGCGAGCCGACCGCCTGAGCAAAACAAAATAAACGCTGAGGACCTCGCATCCGCGCGGCCAGGAATGCGCGCAGGCGAATCGGCCCCCCGATTTCACAACGCGCCGAATACGGACTTCAGCCAGCCCGTGAACCGCGAGCGGCTCCGCAACGCTCTCGCGTCAGCAATGGCCCCTTCGCCGAAAAAGTGGCCGTTGATCGTCGGGGGACGGCAAATCTTCGATCGAGAGGTCGTCGCCTCAATCAACCCTGCACATCCTGGACAGGTCATCGGTTTTTGGGCTCGAGGCACGGTCGCCGACGCAGACGCTGCAGTGGCTGCGGCACGGACAGCGCAGCCTGCGTGGGCGAAGCGATCCGCGGACGAACGCGCGAAAATCCTCGAACGCGCAGCTGATCTGATCGAGGCGCGCCGGCACGAGCTCAGCGCGATCGAAATCCTCGAGGCCGGCAAACCTTGGATCGAAGCCGATGCAGATGTCAGCGAAGCGATCGACTTCTGTCGTTTCTACGCGGCGGACATGCGCAGGCTTGATCGGGAAACCATCACGCAGCACGTGCCCGGTGAACGATGCGTGCAGCGTTGGATTCCGCGCGGAGCGGGTGTCGTGATCGCACCTTGGAATTTTCCGCTCGCGATCCTGTGCGGGCTGACCGCTGCGCCTCTTGTGGCCGGCAACGCCGTCGTGATGAAACCAGCGGAGCAAACGTCCATCATCGCGGCGATGTTCATGAACCTACTGGCAGAAGCCGGCGTACCCGACGGCGTCGTCAACCTTGTCACCGGTATCGGCGAAGAGGTGGGAGCACATCTGGTTCAGCATCCGAAGCTCGATTTCATCGGCTTCACCGGCTCGCGAGTCGTGGGCTTGAGGATCTGGGAAACCGCGGCCCGCACGTCGCCGGGACAGGCGAATCTAAAAAAAGTCGTCTGCGAGATGGGCGGAAAAAACGCGCTCATCATCGACAACGATGCGGATCCCGATGAAGCGATTCCGGCCACGCTTTACAGCGCCTTCGGATTCGCCGGTCAAAAGTGCTCCGCGCTCTCGCGATTGATCGTACTCGAGGATGTCCACGACAAGTTTGTTGAACGGCTGATTGGCGCGGCCAAAGCCTATACAGTGGGCGATCCAACCGAACCTGGCACGGTCGTCGGTCCGGTCATCGATGAAGATGCGCGAGCGAAGATCCTGGATCTGATCGACCAAGGGAAACGTGAATCTCATCTCGCCTGGCAGGCGAAGCTGCCGGCGACGGTGCTGGCCAGCGGAGGCACGTATGTGCCGCCGACCATATTCACGGACGTGGCGCCCCACCATGTGATCGCGCGCGAAGAAATCTTCGGACCGGTCCTTGCGATCATAAAGGTTCCCGATCTGGACACGGCTTTCACCTTGGCGAACTCCACCGACTACGCACTCACTGGCGGGATATTTTCCCGCAGCCCGAGCGCGCTCGCACGCGCCGAACGAGAGTTGCTTTGCGGGAACCTCTACCTCAACCGCGCGATCACCGGGGCCATCGTCGAGCGGCATCCATTCGGTGGATTCAAGATGAGCGGAGGAGGAACCAAGGCCGGCGGCCGCGGCTATCTGGAGAACTTTCTCTTCCGGCGAGCCGTCGCTGAAAACGTGATGCGTCGCGGCTTCACGCCTCCTGAATCACCAGAGTAATCTGAACGTCAGCATTCCTCGTCGCCTGCAGCAACTACGGCTTGGCGCGAGTCAGGCGGCGTTCGGACTGACAAAGGCATGAACTATCAATCTCAACATCGGATTTACTCCAAATCTTTCGACAGGCCTCGTCATAGTCTTTCGCGATTTCCGCTTTCCCCTGAGCCATCAAACTTCGGCTCAGTCCCAACAAAGACCATCCGTTGTTCGGCAGCCGCTTGAGATCTTCGCGATAAACCTGCTCCGCCTTCTCGTAGCGTCGCTCGCTCATCAGAGTTGCGCCCAGCGCATGCCTGACCGGCAAAATCCACCCCGGTGGCTCGTCATAGCGTAGCGTGTCTTCCACGTCGACGGCACTCTCCAGCTCAGCGAGCCCTTCGTCGACCCGGCCTTCTCGATACAGGATCTCTCCGCCAATCATGTGGCTCGCAATGGAGATGATGGTGGATGCGGGATTGTTACCGACGGTCACTTCAGCGGGCACTTTCTTCGCTGCCGTATCAAACTCGGACTGCTCCGTGCGGGCGTGGGCCAAATCCCCAATTGCCGCATGCGCCACGGCTCGCGCAGCATGTCGCAACGCCCGGGCGAGCGGCAAATTCTCCGCCGGCTCAGTCTCACAAAGAATTTCGTTCCACCGACCGAATCGAATCAGAACTTCGTAAGGCATCGCAATGAGACCATCGATGAACGGCGCGAATTCGTCGACGAACTCAGGCGGCATTTCGGCGACCATTTGCCGGATGTGGTTCAGCGCGAGTACACTCTGGCCCGTCATCATCGCCGCATAAGTCAACATGTGCCGGTTGTGCGCCGCATAGACAGCGACCATGCCTTTCGGAGGGCCAACCAGAGTGCGGTAACGCTGGTCGGCTTCGATGGCGGCCAGGTTCCCGTCGACGGCCAGCTGCCAGTTCCCACAGCGGATGTCGATGTGTGATGGCATGTGAACGTTGTGCGCCAGGCCCGGCTGCAGGTGCCGCAACTTGTCCGCTGCCGCGCTCGCGCGCTCGGGCTGAGATGAAGCCTCGATCGTGTGGATATACAGATGATTGGCGAAGGGGTGATCAGGGTGCGCCCTCAATACGGCGTCCAGGGCCGAGATAACCTCCTCAGTTCCTGGCTGGGGTTTCCCATCAGCCATCCATTGATCCCAGGGTCGGAGGTCAAGCATCGACTCTGCAAACAACGCCCCTGCGTCACCATCTTGCGGATATGACTCAAAGACCCCGCGCATTGCCGAGGCGTAGGCCTCGTCGAGCAGTCGACGATCCTCCGGCTGCGGATTCGCATAGCGCGTGGCCAACGCCGCGATCAATGCTCCCTCGGTCGCGGTTCCGTTGTCTGAGTACTTTCGCGCCAACGAGAGTTCCTGCCAGGCCAGCTCCGCCGCGGCCGGAGGAACGACTGGGAAGTTGATGTGCGGACCACTTGCGAGCGCGATGCCCCAGTGGGCCATCGCACAATTCGGGTCTGCATCCACGGCCGCACGGAACGATCGAATCGCCGCACTATGGTTGAAGCCAAAGAGGAAGCGGAGCCCCTGATTGAAGTACTGCTGCGCGAGCGGCGAATTCGTCGTGATCGTTCGCTCGTACTTTCCCAATCCGTCAAAGAACGGTTCGTCCGATCCGGAGGCGGTCGAAACCGATGCCAACCCCGCACACATCCATGCGGTCACCAGCCAGGAGGTTTTCATGGTAACCCCATGATTGCTCCCGCCAGAGGGCGGAATCAACCCTCAACCCGGCTCACTCCCATCCCAAAAGGGGACTCAATCTTGTCGCGGATTTAGTTACGTCACCGACGCGCACAGAGCCGCGTAGTGTTCGCGAGCGCGGGCCGCGCAGTCTTCAAGCGTCTCTTCGGTAACGTGCGCCAGCTCCAGTTCGGTCGGGCTGCAGATCCAATGACTCGTTTCGCCTGGAAGATCCAAGCCGAACCGCGCCACGACGCCACAGGCGAGATTCAAAACACAGGCGCCGATGTCGCGGTCCTTGCGTCCAAACGGATCGAAGTGTCCACGCACCGCATCGACAATTTCCGACGGGAAGCGCCAATGCTCCAGCAGGATCGCCGAAACTTCCGCCGAGGTGACGCCGAACGTCGCCTGTTCCCATTCTGCAACGAGAGGCCATTCGGCTTCTCCTGGATAGATGCGACCCACCGCGAAGCCATCGATGATGACGCGGCCGAGCGTACGGAGCAGTCCGGACGTGTAGGCTAATCCTGGATCTCCGCCCGCTTTCTCGGCCAGCACTTCCGCGGCGGCAGCCGTCGCGATCGAATTTTCCCAGAGACGTGCCGCCGAGAGGCGATAATTTCGCAGATCGTTCTGGCACACCTGCTGGGCAGCAGCCAGACCCACCAAGCGATAGATCTCGCGGAATCCGACGCGACCCACGGCTCCCTCGAGCGAATCATTCTGATCACGCAATCCGAAGATCACGCTGTTGCTCATCCGGATCACGTGAAACGTCAGCGCCGGATCCAGGCGGATGAGTTGAACGATCTCTTCTGAACCGGTGTCGGGATCGTTCAGTAGTCCCCGAAGCTGTCCAAACGTAGCAGCAGCCGGTGCAAGCTTACTGCCGAGGGTGATGATGGCGGCGCGATCGAGAGGCATAAAAGAATTGCCCATGCTCTCGACACAATCGCGCCTCGAAAGAGGCCTATCTACACCGTTAAGTCGGCCACTGGACGAGCGGCCAATGGTCTCACCATGACTGCACCAAGTGCCTGCAAGAACGTTGGTTCCATCAGACGAAGACTGCCGTGCCGGGGAACTTAACAGTCGTCGGGACCGATGTTTACGCTCTGTTCACTTCCGCCGAAATCCCCAAACGGCCAACCTCGCGCCCCATCGCCTTCGCTGGCGCGACCAGCCATCGACGGCTGTCGACTTACGGCTTCTTGCCGGATGTTTCTTCGACGCGTTTGAACTCGCTCCAGTAGTACTCCACGCGATCGCCGAATTTGGTCACAACTGCGTGCGCCGTTCCACTGGGCTTCGCGTCGGCGGGATCTGAGGAGGGAGGGGGCGCCATTTGTACGTCCAGGTCGATGTCGAGGATTCGCGCCAATCCGAGCGCGACGCGGAATGGTTCACTGATCCGCGCCTGCACCTGTTCCAGAGCCGGACCTCGCTTACTGATTGTGATCAGCAGTTCCACTTTGCTGATCGGGAAGAGCCAATCAATGGAGCTTCGCAGCGGCAGTTCATAGCGGATGGATTCGGGCGTTTCTTCCGCGATCCTGGCTTTCGTGAAATCGAAGTTCTCTCCCAACCCTGGTCGATCACGGCGCTTCTTCTTGTTTTTCCGCCCAAGCCACTCGCTCAATTCCTTTTCGGTCGGAGGCTGCCCATTGATGGAAACCAGCTGCCATCGTTGAGCAAACCCCTTGGATGGATCGTAGCGTTCGATTCGCTCCTGCTTCATCTCCTTCCCGTCGAACTCACGCACGAGTTGCGTGAACGCCCAATGGTCCCGCTCATCCAGCCAGTTTTTCGCGACTTGTTCCAGCAATGCCGTGTCGTTCGCGCGCACTAAAGGAGCCGCAACGAGCAGAAGAAGATATAACCAACGCATCCTCCTCTTCGATCCGCCGGATCGCCCGGGGTTCCGCCCCGTGATGGGTTAGAAGTCGATCGACTTCAGTGGTCCCATCTTCACCTGAAACTTGTCCACGTACGGCTTCACTCGCGCGAACTCAGTGCGCTGCAGATCGTAGCTTCGCCCCACCGGCACGAAGAGAATCGATCCCGCTCCGCGACCCGAAATGCTCGCCACTGCCGGCGTGTATTCAGGACTTACCGTCGCGAAGGTCAGACGTCCCACACCCGATTTGATCTTTACGATCACCTCAGCTCTTAAAGGAGAACGCAGCTCCGCAACGATGGACGAAAACGTTCCGGTTGCTTTGGTCACATTCACCATGACTCTGAATTTGTCCGGCGGCAGCCGGTTGTTGCCTTCTTTTTTCAGCGGCACTTCAAACG
>JBDSPT010000039.1:0-6113 GCA_039930205.1 Opitutus sp.
AAACAAAACTGTAGCCGAGTTCCTGTCATTGCGAGAAGCGCAGCGGCGAAGCAATCCAGCTGGATCGCCACGGCGCGCTTCGCGCACCTCGCGATGACAATGAGGCGGCGTCCGGCTACAGTTTAAGCCAAACCGCTCAGACCATTTATGCAGCGCTCCGTCGCGAGACCAAAACGTCACATATATTCTCCTTGAAGCATATACCGGGAGATGGTCGTTTGTCGGAATGGAATTGGTCCGGATCTACGAATGCCTCTGCGATGCCACCCGGCTCAGAATTCTCCACCTTCTGACGGAAGGACCCCTGTGTGTGTGTCACTTCCAAACAATTCTGCAGGAGCCCCAGGTCAAAATCTCGAAGCACCTCGGATACTTGAAAGCGCGCGGCATGGTGGAGGTGCGCCGCGAGGGCACCTGGCGTGTCTATAGTTTGGTTACGGACAAATCTCGAGAACTGACCGGGAATCTCGCCTGCCTTCAGGACTGCGCTCAGGAGGAGCCGCAATTTCGAAGCGATCTCGAACGACTGCGCAAGGTTCAAGCCCGGGTTGGCGACCGGAGTCCGGCCTGTTGTGGCCGCGGGAAGAAACTCGCGCCGATGATTCACCGACGCACCGCCCGGCCTTCTCCGCGGACACGGAACCCCACTGCGCAAACATGAAAAAAAGCCGCATCGGCATCAATGGCTTCGGCCGGATTGGTCGACTGACCTATCGTGCCGCCTGGAACTGGCCCGAGTTCGAATGGGCGCTCATCAATGATCCGAGGATCGGAACGGAGGGTGCAGCCCATCTGCTGACGTTTGACTCGGTGCAGGGTAGATGGCCGCAGGACGTTTCAGCGGATGGCCAGGATGCCATCCAGGTGGGAGATCGACGCATTGCCTTCACCGAATGGTCGAAGCCGGGCGATGTTGATTGGGCGGCACAAGGCGTGGAGATCGTGCTCGAATGCAGCGGGAAGTTTCGGACCCCGGAGCAACTCGCGCCCTACTTTCAACGGGGCGTGACGAAGGTCATTGTGGCTGCACCGGTGAAAGGTGGCGAGGCGCTCAACCTCGTGATGGGCGTCAACGATCACCTGTACGATCCCGCCGAACATCGCCTCCTGACCGCTGCTTCGTGCACCACCAACTGTCTTGCTCCCGTGGTGAAGGTCATCCACGAGGGCATCGGCATCGAGCATGGCGCAATCACCACGGTGCACGACGCCACCAACACGCAGACGATCGTTGATGCGCCGCACCAGGATCTGCGTCGGGCCCGGGCCGCGGGGCTCTCGCTCATCCCGACAACCACTGGCAGCGCCACCGCGATTGGGCTGATCTACCCGGAGCTGCTGGGAAAACTGAACGGCCACGCGATTCGGGTGCCGTTGCTCACGGGTTCGCTGACGGACTGCGTCTTTCAAGTGAAACGTGACACCACCGTGGCGGAGGTTAACGCGCTGCTGCGGGCCGCGAGCAAAACCGCCCCCTTGAAAGGTATCCTCGATTTCGAGACACGGCCGCTGGTATCAATCGACTTCAAGGGAAACCCGGCTTCGGCCACGATCGACGCTTTGTCCACCATGGTCGTCAACCAGCGGCTGGTGAAGATCTATGTGTGGTACGACAACGAGTGGGGCTATGCGAATCGCATGGCGGAGTTGGCCCGCAAAGTCGCCGTGTCCCTCGCGCAGTGAGGCTTCGGAGCTACCTGTTCGTCACCGGCGCGTATTGGGGGTTTACCATCACGGATGGCGCCCTCCGCCTGCTGGTGCTGCTGCACTTCTTCCGCCTGGGCTACAGCCCGGTGCAGCTGGCGTTCCTGTTTCTTTGCTATGAGGCCTTCGGCATTGTCACGAATCTGCTGGGCGGGTGGATCGCCAGCCAGATGGGGCTGCGCGTCACGCTAATCGGCGGACTATTTCTTCAGGTGCTCTCGCTTGGGTTGCTCGCGCTGCTCAGCCCCGCGTGGCCGGAAGCGCTCTCGGTCGCCTATGTCATGGTGATGCAATCACTGTCCGGCATCGCCAAGGACCTGACCAAGATGAGTGCCAAAAGCGCGGTGAAAGGACTCGTCGCCCCAGGAGCGCGCGGGACGTTGTTCAAATGGGTCGCGATCCTCACCGGATCCAAGAATGCGCTCAAAGGGGCGGGCTTTTTCGTCGGGGGCTTTTTGCTGAACGTCGCGGGATATCGAGGTTCCCTCTGGCTCATGGCCGGTGCCCTGTTCGTCGTCGCCTGCGGTGCGTGGGCGGCACTTCCGTCCGAACTTGGACAGGCAAAGACGAAGGTGACCTTCAAAGAACTTTTTTCGAAGGATCGTAACATCAACGTTCTTTCGGCGGCGCGATTCTTCCTCTTCGGCGCGCGCGACATTTGGTTCGTGGTGGGCGTACCGATCTTTCTTCAGGGCACGCTGCACTGGAGTTTCGAACAGGTGGGTACGTTCATGGCGTTTTGGGTCATCGGTTACGGAATCGTCCAGTCGGTTTCGCCGGCGTTGATGCGAGGTCATGCGCCCGGCGGCAAAATTGCGGCCATCACGGCATTTCTCCTCGCGGTGGTGGCGGCGGCGATCCCGCTCGGCCTTGCCACCGCCCTCCCTCCGCACGGGGTGGTCGTCGGCGGCCTGGCGCTTTTCGGCGCCGTGTTTGCGGTCAGCTCGGCAATTCATTCGTACTTGATCCTTGATTACACGGACGGCGACAGGGTCGCCTTGAATGTGGGCTTCTACTACATGGCCAATGCGGGTGGACGCCTGATCGGCTGCCTGCTGTCCGGCGTGTTGTATCAATGGGCCGGGCTGCAGGGATGTCTGTGGGGGACATTTGTATTTTGTCTTTGCGCCGCACTGATCGCCCTGCGCCTGCCGCGGAGTGCGCTGCATCCCGGTCCGCTCGCCAGCGCCGCGGCTCGCAGTGGCGACGGCGACTTGTGACGACTGTCACCGGCCAGGCGCTTTCCCGGCATCGGAAGGAGCACCGTAGTGAGACAGTGGACACGAAGTGAGTCGCTCCCGTCATCCGACTCACGAACGGAGGCTAAAGGTTGTCCGGAATTCCACGGCGCGCCGCGCGTGACCAGCATCTACGCAGAAACCGTTGTGCCAGTCGTGTCGGGCGCAAATGGCATCCCGCTGGTCCAAACGCTTGAGCTGACCGCGTCCGCTCGGCGCAAACAGCCGTCATGATGATACTTGGCTCGACTGGGGTTCGCGTTGCATCGTAACGTTGCTGCCGATACGCGCACGGGTTCGTTGCGAAAAGGTCACGATCAGAGCGGCCGCGATCAGCAGGGACGTTCCGCCGATCAATGTGGCGACGATCGATATCCGATCCAGCAGTGCTCCGCCCATGGTAACACAGATCAGCCCGGATTTTATGGGAAGCAAAACTCTGTGCGGGCGGGTCGCAGCCACCACTCGCTGAACGGATGGGTTGAGGGCCAGCTCAATTTCGACACACGACATTGATCCATGCCCATCCGTGAAATCCGTGGTTGATTGCTTCTGCATGCTTCCCGCCTTGAACACGAGACAACACGGCGAGCAACCATCGGAGCGACCGTCACGTCGCCGTGAAGTCGGGTAGCGCGTCCACCCGCAGCCGAAATTCACCGCCATGCTTCTTTACCGTCGCACCGTCTTGAAAACCGCCGACTCTTGTGTTTCCGCTGGCCGCGACGACGCAGGCACGAAGCAGCACGTCAGTCACCGAAAAACGAACTACTACCATGGATATCAAAATCACACGGGCCGGCTCACAGCCATCCAACAAAGGTCCTGCCGACTGGTTCACGGGCACGGTCCGCATCGACCCGTTGTTCCAAGCCAGCGATCCGGCGCGCGTGGCCGGCGCGAGTGTTACTTTTGAGCCGGGCGCGCGGACGGCCTGGCACACGCATCCGCTCGGTCAGACGCTCATCGTCACGGCCGGCGCAGGCTGGGCGCAACGTCAGGGCGGACCGGTCGAGGAGATTCGGCCGGGCGATGTCGTCTGGTTTCCGCCGGGGCTGAAGCACTGGCATGGCGCGTCGCCGACGACGGCGATGACGCACATCGCGATTCAGGAGCAGCTGAACGGCAAGGCGGTGGATTGGCTGGAAAAGGTGAGCGACGAACAGTATCGGCGCTGACCGCCCGCGACCTGACCGCGCGAGGGCTGGGTTCTCCGGCCCAACCCCGCGCTCCATGAACGATGAGCGTTGTTGAACCGCCAAGCAGCACGGGGAGCACGGAGGCCAGACGAAGGGACTGAGATTGTCCGTCCGCGGACCACAGCCTGAATCGGATCCATGCCGTCGGAAGTAGCCACCGTCGTGAGACGGTGGAAGCGCGATAGGGCGCACCTGTCATCGGTCTCACGATCGACGCTACAACAATTCTCCGATCTCGACTGCATTGTTCCGGCTGAATTGTCGTGAGTCGGCCTCGCGGGGGTTTCGACGGAGGAGCTGAGCTTCTGTCCGATCCGAAGAAAGCCGCGGCGTTCGCGAAGCTCGTCTTCGATCTCTTGAAGGCTGCAGGCTGAATCGTGACGCGGCTCGGTCGATCATCGCACGCCACGGTTGATGCACGGCCGACCTCGCTCCTCCGAGCTGGCGTGAATTGGACGGGCGTTCGTAGCCTCCACTTACTCGCAGTCGCAATTGTCCAGGCACGAACAATCGCCACAAAAGTCGATCAACTTGGTCCGGAGTTCTGCGCGTGCCCGATGGAGACTGACGCTCGCATTATTGGGTGTTAGCCCGAGTGCATGGGCAGCATGTGCGACGGATTCACCCTGCAGCTCGACCTGACGCAGGAGTTCGCCGTGAACCGGCTTGAGGGTGGGCAATAGTTTTTCGAAACAGCCGCAGAGCTGCCGCTCCGCGTCCTTGTCGTCGGCGAGCGTGATGGTGTCGGAGGCCCACGCATCGTCGCGTCGACTTGCCGCAGTGCGGCTCCGCACATGATCAACCATCACGTTGCGCAACACCCGATAAAACCAGGCGACGGCCTTCTCTCCGTCCTTGATTTCGTGGCCGCGCTGCATGGCTTTCACGAGCCCGTTTTGGAGCAAGTCTTCCGCGTCAGCTTCGTTGCCAACGCGTGACGTCAGGAATGCCTTGAAGACGTGCCGCTGCGCGAGAATCGGCGCCGTGACGTCCGGTGCGCCGGAATTGGTCATTCCGGAATGATAGTCGGCACCCGGTGACGCGCAAGGAACACCCGGGCGGTTTAAGCAAAACGGTAGCCGACTGGCTGTCATTGCGAGAAGCGTAGCGGCGAAGCAATCCAGCTGGATCGCCGCGGCGCGACTTGCGCACTTCGCGATGACAGTCATCCCCAAAACAGCTCCAGGCGGGAAACTGCAGTCAGCCACGGATAACTCAGATCAGCCCGGATTTTATCGGAAGCGAAACTCTTTACGGCCGGGTCCCAGCTGAGGCGATTGCGTTCGAATGCCGGCAAGACCTGTCGTATCCGTCGTGAGACGGATGATCGGTGCTTCCCACCTCCCGTCCACCGTCTCACGACGGTGGCTGGCCGATTGCATCGATGCGTCTCGGTACTCCGCGGCCAAGTTTGTCGTCGTCCGCATGAGGTCCCTAAGAACGCATGCGTATCCAAAAGGTAACACTCGCCACTACCACGACTCCTTTGCCATTCGCTTCACCATCTCACCCACCAGCTGATTCGGGAACCGGCGGCTCGGGGTGATGGCGTAGAAGGTCTCACGAATCTGCGGGAGTCGGTGGGTCTCGACCAGCACTCCATCGTCAATTTCGTCGCGCACGACTACGGGCGGCACCAATGCCAGACCTTGTCCCTCACGCGCCAGGAGGCGGAGCATCGCCATGTCGTCCACCTCTGCCATCACCCGCGGGCGCACTCCCGCGGCCGCTGTCATGCGATCGAACGCCGCGCGGGTGTTGCTCTCCAAGCTGGGAAGTATCACCGGCACGTCGCGGAAGTCTTCAGGAAAGCGCAGCCGCTTTTTTTTCCATGCCGGAACCCCGACGAGGCCGACCGCCTGTTCGGCCAGAAGGTGACTGTGCCAGGGAGTCTCCGCGTCGCGCCGCGCCGGCGAGTTGGACAGAACCAAATCGATCTCGTGGCTTTGCAACGCGACCAGCAGTTCCCGTT
>JBDSPT010000040.1:0-11550 GCA_039930205.1 Opitutus sp.
TTGAAGAACGGGAGCGCGACACGCCGGAGGGTGGTGCGATCGCTTTCGTCGAGATCACATCCATAACGCCGCTTGCTGAAATTAAGGATCTCGGTGACGCCGAGCATGGGCGTGCTGGCGTCAGTCCATGGGGTGTGTGGTTCAACCCCGGCGAGCGCAAGCAGGGCGACGGCCGAAGTTTTGTTCAGCAGCTCTGATGGGGCGTGGAGTGCTTCCAGGATAACGAGCGCTTCCGCGACTCGTTGAGTAGGGGATGCGAGCGCCTCAGAACGGCACGAAGGGGTCATAAAGTTCAGAGCGATCGCGTTGTATACATTTCGCGCCGAAACGTACTCAACGGAAAACTCGGAGAAATTTTTGTGAAATCAGGAATTCAGGAATCGTGAACTTCGAACGATCGAACTCTCGATCGAATCGGGAACGATGGAATTCTGGAAGGGGGAATGGAAGAGATGCCGACTTCCCCGCCTGCCATCTCGAGGAGGCCCATTGAGCGGGACGACGTGGCATCCATTTGAAATCCAATTCAGAGAATGGGAAATCAGGGAATCAGGAACAGAGACGGGATCATGGAAATCTTCGCGCGTCTCGCCGTTCTCATCGGATTCCTTCGTGATCCTTCCGGCCTTCCAGGGGTCCAGCGGTCGCGATTAGATCGTCTCCGGCGAACCGATTCCCGATTTCCGGATTCCTCATGCAATCCTATTGAGTTCAGCTGTATTTCCGCGTCGACCCGCTCCGCGTTCCATCATCGTTCTGCGTTCCAGAGTTCCGAATTCCCTCTGGATTCCGGCCGCTCGATGCCTGATTTCCTGATTCCCCCGTTAGGAGGATTTTTCCCGCTGGCGATTGATCTCGATCGAGATCGCAGAACCGAGTCGCGCGTTGTTCAGGACCAGTGCGATGTTCGCCTGCAAAGAGCGGCCGTTCGTCAGTTCAAACAGGCGCTGGAGTAGGAATGGGGTGACCGCTTTCGCAGCGATCCCCTGGGTCTTCGCCTCGGCAAGTGCGGCTTCGATCACCGGTCTGATCTCGCTGCGAGGAATTTCCGACTCTGCCGGAATCGGATTGGCGACCAGCTGACCTCCGGGCAGCCCGAGTCGGGCCCGCGTCAGGTGCGCCGTCGCGATCTCTGCGGGAGAGTCGAGCCGCAGCGGCGCCGGCAGACCCGATGAACGTGACCAGAATGCCGGGAATTCGTTTTGGCCGACCGCGATTACCGGCACGCCGAGCGTTTCCAGAACTTCCAACGTCTTGGGCAGATCAAGGATCGCTTTTGCACCCGCGGAAACCACGGACACGGGCGTTGCCGCCAGCTCGTGCAGATCGGCCGAAATATCGAAACTCGTTTCGGCACCACGATGAACACCGCCGATACCGCCCGTCGCGAACACATCAATGCCCGCGAGTCGCGCGGCGATCATGGTGGCGGCAACGGTCGTCGCTCCGGTGCGTCGCTGTGCGAGGCAAACAGCCAGGTCGGCCCGCGAAAGCTTCATCACGCCTCGCGCCTGTCCGAGTGATTCCAGTTCGTCGGATGAAAGCCCAATATGGATACAGCCATCCAACACAGCGATCGTTGCGGGGATTGCGCCAGACTGGCGGACTTCCGCTTCCACGCGGCGGGCCGTTTCCACATTTTGTGGATAAGGCATGCCGTGCGTAATGATGGTCGACTCGAGCGCGACCAGCGCTCGACCTGCGGCCCGCGCGGTTTCGACTTCGGCAGAAAACGCGAGAGGAAGATTCATGATCCGATTTCTCCACCAACGTAGTCGGCTGCCACGCGAATGGCAGCCGCGAGAGCGTCGGCCCGGGTGGCTCCGTTTCGTTCCGCGAAAATGTGCGCCCCCATGAAGGTGTCGCCCGCGCCAGTCACGCGTTTGACCTGCACGGTCCGAGGCCGTGCGACCAGCACGCCTTCGCGGAACAGGCCATCTGCGCAATCGCGAGCGCCGTCCGTCACGAGAATTCGTTGCGCTCCCAAATCAAGGAGCGCCTCAGCCGCGGCCGGAGCGGTGTCGACAGCGCGTCCACACAGCAGAGTCGCCTCGGCCAGATTGGCGTAGAGCGTGACCCGCGGGTGAGTGAGCAGCGGCTTGAGTCGGTCGACTTTGCCGGGGCTCGCCGGAGCGACGCGGAGATCGGCATGCGCGAGCAGCGGCGAAGTCGCAATGTGCGAGAGCAGTGCCTGGGTGAGATTGCCATCGACCGCGATCAATCCGGTCCAAGGTCGCTGTTCGCTACCGAGCCGCCCATCGAGCAACGGCTCGAGGATTTTGTTGCCGGCTGCTTCGAGCGTGCGTGCGTCGGCCACCGCGCTCACGAGTCCATCCGCGTCTTCGATCGCGAGGTACCGATCCGTGGGCAACGCCGGCGAACGAAACACGTGCTCGACATCGATACCGAGCTCCTCGGCCATCTCGAGCAACTCCTCGCCCGCGGGATCGTTTCCGATCGCCGTCAGCAAGGTACTCTTCATGCCGAAGCGACGCATCGTCATGGCAATGTTCATCGCGACACCTCCCGGAACCCGCGTGATCCGGCCCGGTTCGTCGGCACCTCTTGACGTCGAACGATCAGAACGGCCGATATAATCCCACAGGACCGAGCCAATGCAGATGATATCGGGAAGAGCGGAGGGCGTCATGAATCTCCGCCCAGTCAACCGCCGCGACCGGTGTAATGGCAAACGCTTATCGGCGACGTCGACGCGATGGTGTCGACAGGTCGGAAAAGGCGTGTGTGCGCATGCTCATCGCTCTCCCCGTGACTCTCTCTGTTGTCTTTCTGAAACGACGCGGGGGGTGGTCGCGACAGGCAAACGCGGTCCGGGCCATGGCATCATGGCTCAAGCAGTTTGAAAACGGGCAGCCGTTTCGCGCTGACTGCTATCGCGAGGCGTGTTCTGCGCCGCGATGATCCTGCTGGATCGCCACACCGCGCGCAACGCGACTCGCCATGACAAAACGGATACGGGGATATTGAGAATGCTCCAACCCGAGTGCGCGGCCTACCGGGGGTGCGCGAGTGAGCCGGTCGACGCGGTGCTAGAGAAACTTGGGCGTGGGCGGACGATCTTCGTCTGGCCGCCGTGTTTCCGTGTCGTACGGCACTTCACGATCCGGCTGCCAGTAGCCCGCTGTCCACGTTTTCGTTTTCGCGTCGTAGGTAGGTTCGATCCAGACTGAGATGGGAGTCGCGGGAAATCCCCATTCGCCTGCGTTCCAATGCCACTCACCTTGGAACGGCACCCAATGACCTGGAACCCAGACCAAGCCCGGCGAGGGCGAGGGCGTTTTCTTCTCCGCCCGCGCCGCAGGCGGCGGCGTGGCTACCAACAGCGGAGTGCGCGGGGACCTGATGTGTTCCTTGTTCGCCTCTTCGAGTGCCAGGCTCGCGGCCAGCTCGCTCGACGGCTTTACGGTCGATCCTTTCTCCGCTGGGGTCGGGGTCGCCGCCTTCGCCTTTGATTGGGTTGAATCGGCGGAGCGCGGCGATTCTGCTGGAGCGGCGCTCGAATGGGCGGCGCTCGATTTCGAAGCACTCTCCGATTTGCCCTTCTCGGTTGTCGGTGCGGCAAACGTAGCGGAGGTGGCGAGGAGCAGCATGCCGGTCGCCAGCAGGGAGGATTTCGGTTTCATGAGGTTCGGAGACTTCTAGTCGCGTGGGGGTGATCGCGTTGCGCGCGGTGGGCGAGACATGGGTAGACCGGAGTAACGTGAGGGAGTGCCGTGGCGGGACAAACGACTCGACGGCTTCCCGACCAAAATGTGCACGACGTGAATCCAGTTCGAATGGGAAAACAAGGGATCATTTAGAGATTCAAATGTGGGAGTGTTGTAAACGTTTGCCTCACGCGTCCTTCTTTACGAGACAGTCGGTCCGGATCGGGGTAACCGCTGATCTTCGTTGATGGACGCTGATCCGGACCAAATGTGAAAATCAGAAACTCAGGATCTGTCTCAAACACCCCGGCCTTCGCGCCCTTTGCGTGAGGCAATCATGCGACCGGTCCGTTATCGGGGTCGAAGCGTTTCGACGAATGTGAGCTTCCCGTTTTTCACGGTGATGATCGCGGCGTCTTTGTCGGCATCGCGCTGAGCGTTGATTGTCGTGCGTCCGGTGACGCCGGCGAAATCTTTCGTTGCGGCAAGCGCAGCGACGAGCGCTCCTTTTTCGGTCGTGCCCGCGCGCGTGATCGCATCAGCGACGAGCTTGATGGCATCGTACGTGAGCGCGGAGAGTCCGTTTGGAGTGGTGCCGTGTTTCGCCTTGAAGGCTTGAACAAACGCCCGCGAGGCGGCGCTCGTATTCTCCGAGGCGAAGTGCGTGGAGTAGTACACGCCTTCGAGTGCGTCGCCTCCAATCTCCAGCAGCTGCGGTGCTTCGAAGCCATCGCCGCCGAGCAAAGTTGTTTTTAACCCCAGTTGCCTGGCCTGCTGTGCGACGAGTCCCGCCGCGACGTAGTATCCGGGAAGGAAGATCGCATCCGGGTTGGCGCCACGAATGGCGGTGAGCTGGGCACGGAAGTCTGTTTCCGCTCCAGAATACTTTTGCGACGACACGATCTCGCCGCCGAGCGCAGTAAAGGTTTTCGTGAAGTACTCGGCGAGGCCGACTGAATAGGGCGAGGTGGAGTCGATCAACAGCGCCGCGCGTTTGAGTCCAAGTCGTCGGTGAGCAAATGCCGCAATCACGTCGCCTTGAAACGGATCGATGAAGCACACGCGGAAGATCGCGTTGCCCACTTGCGTGACCTTCGGGCTCGTCGACGCCGGAGTGATCAACGGAATTCCGGCGGCTTGCGCGACCGGCGCCGCTTCAAGCGTGCGACCGGACGAACACTCGCCGATCAGCGCCACGACATGATCGCGCGAAATCAATTTTTTCACTGCGGTCGCTGACTCGCCAGGCTGCGACCGATTGTCTTCGACGATGAGTTCGATCGGTCGACCGAGCACACCGCCAGCTGCATTCAGTTCATCGATCGCCAGCCGCGCGCCGTTCAGGGAGGCTTCTCCAAACGAGGAATCGCGCCCCGTCATCGACATGAAGAATCCGACCTTAACTGCCTCCGCGGCACGGGCGGGCACTGAGAACGAACCAACCAACAGCACGATAAGCCCGGTCAGCGATCGCGACGAAATGGATTTCATGGTAATGAGATGAGGCGATGTTGCGCGATATCGCGCCGTTGAACATCACTTATTCGGAATCGTGAGGATCGTCATCGCAGCCGGTCGCTGCGGCTGGAGCGGTTGAAGTGAAGTCGTAGCCACGCTTGTGAGAGCGCATGCGTTTGAATCGAATCTTGCGAAGCAAACCATGGCGAAGACAGGTTACGTCCTGATCTCATGCGCTCATTTACCCCGCTCGTCTCAGTGTTCGCCCCGTGGTTGGTGTTGGGCGCGTCCTCCGTGTGTTTCGGCGCGGTTGATCCTCTGAATGCGCCGGCGCTGGCGATTGAACTCGGCCCTGAACAACTCGTCGCTCCCGGCGCGGGCTGGCCGTATCTGTTTCAGACCAAGGAAGGAAACACGGTGGTGTTGGGACACGCACGGTGGCTGCCAAAACAGCCGGATCCCATTGTGTTCACGACTCGGTCGTTCGATGGACGAAAAAGTTGGGAGCCATGGCAGCCAGGCCAGCAACAAGGTCCAGGACCCATCACCGAAGGATCCGCCGTGCAGCTCAAAGACGGTCGGATTCTCGTGCTGAACGTTTATGCGTACCACCGCAGCAATCACGTCTTTCAAGGCAAGCGATGGATCTCCGATGATGGCTGGAAAACGCTCGGTGAAGCTCAGCCGATCGAAGTATCCGTTCCCGGAATTCAGATCGAAGGCGTCGTCGACGATCGCGGAGAGCCGGTCTCGCGTCTGTACCTGCGTCGCTCGGTCCTCCAACTCGCAGGTGGTGATTTGCTGGCGACCGCGTACGGACGATTCGTCGAGGACAACATCCCGGTGGAATACCGACCGGAGATGAAACAGAATCGCTCGTATCTGCTGCGCTCGAGCGACGAAGGTAAAACGTGGCGGTACGTCTCCACCATCGCCGGGCCGCCGCAGGGCCAGGAAGGTCCAGGGGAACCCGTGCTCCTGCAGTTGAAGCATGGACCACACGCGGGTCGACTGATCTGCCAGATGCGAATCGGACGCGAACACGCGATGGTGCAAGCCGAGTCAGATGACGAAGGGCAGACGTGGACAAATAGTCATGCGCTGACTTGGACGTACAGTCGCTTTGGTCGTTCGCGCGAGCTGATCGGCGTCGACCCCGATCTGACCGAAATGTCTGATGGCACCCTCGTAGTGTCGTACGGCCACAAGGTTGATTACATGGACAACGGAAACTTCCTCGCCTTCAGCCTCGATCACGGCGCGACGTGGACGCAGGAAACGCGACTCAACAGCTCGATCACGGTCGCTTACACAGGCGTGCGGGAAGTCAGTCCAGGAGTGTTGTTCGTCGTGTACACGCGCACGGATGAGACGCGACCGTCCGCGTATCACGGAGCGCACTTCGACACCGTCGGACGCAGCGTGACGGTCACGCGGCGGGACTCTCCGGTGGCGGTGAAACCATAGGCGTTCCTCCGATGCGGCGGAGTGCTGATCGTCAACGTTGACGACTCTTTGGGTGGTCTCCTACTGTCGGCTTCAACCCGCTGTGCCGTACGCCGTGTGCGACGTCGATTGATTGGACTCACTCAGTTCGGCCGCGTTGGTCCCGGATTACCCAATACATCAAAGCAGGAGTTGTTTTTATGAAGACTACACGCCTTGTCCTGGTCGCCGCGGCAATGTTCGCGAGCGTCGCGCCCCAGTTCTGCTTTGCCGATGGACGCGCCGGTGAATCGATGGGCACGATCCAGTTTGCGGTGACGGGAACGAAGGACGCCCAGGAGCATGTGGTTCACGGCGTGAAGTTGGTTCACCACATGATGTACACGGAGGCGGATCATGAATTCGCCGCGGCGACGCGGACGGATCCGAATTGCGCCCTCGCATACTGGGGACGCGCAATGGTGTTGATCCACCCGCTCTGGCCCGATTCCCCAACGGAAGCGGAACGGAAATTTGGCGCTGAACAGATCCAGCGGGGGCTCGCATGCACGTCTTCGACACCGCGCGAGCGGGCTTACCTCCAAACGCTCGATCGCTATTTCAACGCCACCGTATCGGGTGACCATCCTGCGCGGTTGCAGGTCGTTGATCCGGCGTGGTCCGAGTTGGCCGGGCGGTTTCCGGAGGATCTCGATGCATTGGCGTTCAGTGCGCTGTATCACCTCGCTCCGGCCCGGTTCGCGACGAAGGACAAGTCTCATCGCATTCAGCTCGAGGCGGCGGCGCAGTTGCAGCAGGTCACGGCGAAAATCCCGGATCATCCCGGTGCGCAACACTACAAGATTCATGCGTACGACTTCCCCCTGCTCGCCGATCGCGCGCTCGAGGTTTGCGACACCTATAGCAGCATCGCGCCGGATGTGCCGCATGCGCTGCACATGCCGACGCACATCTTCACGCGCCGCGGGCTCTGGGATCGCTCCATCGAATTCAACCTGCGGTCATCGGCTGCCGCGCAGAAGTTGATCGCCAGCTCCGGCTCAGTGAACAGCCACTTCGCGCATGCCATGGACTACCTTGCGTACGCGTACTTGCAGCGTGGCCAATTCCGCGCAGCGCAGGACGTGCGGAAGAAACTGGCGGCATTGGGTGGACCGTTTCTTCCGATGAATCCGGTGGCAATGGCATTCGCGTTCGCGGCGGTGCCCGCGCGATGCACTTTGGAGCGGCAGGCTTGGAGTGAGGCCGCCGTGTTGCCGATTCATGAACCCGCGGCTTTTCCGTGGGGCCAGTCGTTTTTGAACTGCGACTCGATCATCCGCTTCGCCCGCGCGATCGGTGCGGCCCGCAGCGGAAATCTGGAGGCAGCCCGCACCGAGATTGGGGAACTGGAACGTATCCGCGCGGATCTGACGGCCGGTAATCGGGCGTCGTACTGGGCTTCGCAGGCGGAGACGCAGTGGCTCGCCGCGCGCGCGTGGGTGTTGCTGGCGGAGAAAAAAACGGATGAAGCGATCGCGTTGATGCGTCAGGCGACGGAGACCGAAGCCGGCACGGACAAGGAGGCCGTCACACCTGGCGAGGTTCTCCCGGCCGGCGATTTGCTCGGGGAGATGTTGAGTGAGGCGGGGCGACCCTCGGAGGCGCTCGCCGCGTTCGAGGCCGTACTCGCGAGCAGTCCGAATCGACTCAACACGCTTTACGGCGCAGCTCACGCGGCTGAACAACTCGGCGACACGGTGAAGGCGCTACGGTATTATCAACAGGTCGTCGCGGTGGCGGTCGCAGCTGACCCCGGCATTGAACGCGTGGAGTCCGCGCGAAGTTTCGTGACGAAAGCAGGGAAGCAGAGCGTCGCGTCGCAGCGGTAGCAGTCATCGGCGGGTTCGACTCCGTGCTCTGTGCCCTCCGTGATCAAGATGTGCTGGCGAGACCGTTGCCTGCGGGAGGGATTTCATTCCCGACGAGGCCTGCCCTGCTGGGCTACGGTGCCTGGGCTTCCAGCTTCTTGAGCTGGGCGTCGCATTTGCCGATCACGCGATAGAGGCGGTTGATCTCCACCATCTCCGCTTCGGTGAGTTTCTTCTTGGGAACGGAGCGATCGACGTAGAAGTACTTCGTCATCGGATTGAACTCCAGGTCGCGGCCGGTGTAGACCGCGGAGGGATTCAGATCGGAGCCCACGTACTGGTGTTTGTCGTACGTCAGTTCCTGAGTCTGGCGGACATCGACGGTGTCGAAGTTGGGGGTGGTTGCGCCATCGTGGAACCACCCCGGACTGAACACGGAAACGAGCATGTCGTGGGTTCGTTTCTGCGCCGGCACCGGCTGGTTGATAATACTCTTCACCCGATTGATCGCGCTGAGGCGTTGGTTTTCCAGAACCGGGATCCGTTGCTCCGAAACATCGGGATCCGTGATCGGCGTCTCGGGCTCTGGTGCCGGCGGGGGAGTCGCGCGAGCAGGGGAAGATTTCGGGGCGGCGTTGTTCGGCAGTTTGATGAGAACGACCGCGTTGTCCCGCAGCTGAATTGATCCTTCGGCGTAGTTGAGGATTCGATTCGGTCCGACTGAGGCCTGGCTCTTCGGCTTACCGCGTTCGGCGACGACTTGCTCGTAGGTATCGCCGACATTGATCGCAAACGCTGCGACGGCGGTGATCAGCCAAGCGACCAGGAATTTCATTGGGGCGGATGTAGATAAGTTTCAGGGCCGGAGCGATCCGGTTTTACGGATCGAGTCGGGCGGTGTCTTCGAACCGCCTTGATCGCGCGAACTGCGGGGGCAAGGAGAGGACACTGCGGTAATCTGCGAAAGCCGTGGTACACCCGTAGGGAATCGAACCCTAAACCTTCTGATTCGAAGTCAGACGCTCTATCCAATTGAGCTACGGGTGCACACGAACTCGGGAACGTTGGGAGAGATCGGGATGCCCGGCAAGCCAGCGCACGAAGGATTGAATTGGGAAATCAGGAATCACGAACGAGGGATCGATCTTAGGTGGAACTCTGGATTAGAGGAACGGCGGGAAGACAGACAATGGATGTGCCCCACGGCGTGAGCGGCGAGGTGAGTATAATGAATGGCGAATGATACCCGCCGGTCATTGGGAAGAGACGCGCTCCGCGGGTTGACGCGCCCAATTTCCTGATTTTCCCTCAAACGGGATTCCTTTTCCATTTCCTGATTCGCACATTCGTGAGGTTTCGTCATCTTTGTCGGAGCGAAAGCGCAACGAACCCCTCGCTGCTCCGTCTCGCTATTTAGCCCTATGCCCCTGTTGTCTGCGTTGCCCCTTTCTCGCGCGTTGCGCCCGTACTGCACGTTCGTTTTTGCCGGCTTGGTCGCGGCTCCGTTGCTCTCTGCGGCTGACCACGTTACCGCCGGTACGATCACGTCGCAGGAGGTTACCCAAGCGCCAAACGCGCTGATCGAGCAGTACTGTTACGATTGCCATGATTCGACTTCGAAGAAGGGCGACCTCGAACTCGAAAATCTCGATCCCAAAGCTGCCGCTGCGCACCCGGACGTTTGGGAGAAGGTCGTGCGGAAACTTGCTCATCGCCAGATGCCGCCGCTCGATGAGGAGCGCCCTGACGATCCAGCGTACAATGAATTAATTACGCAACTTACGACCGAGCTCGATCGCGCAGCGGCGTACGCTCCGAACCCCGGTCGAACCGATACCTTCCGTCGACTCACGCGCACGGAATACCAGAACGCGGTGCGCGATCTCCTGGCCCTTGAGGTCGATGCCACGACGCTCCTGCCGAACGACGAGCCGAGCCACGGTTTCGACAACGTCACCGTGGGCAATCTTTCGCCGACCTTGCTCGATCGCTACGTTTCGGCGGCGCAGAAGATTGCGCGGCTGGCGGTTGGTGCGCCGCACAAAACGCCCAACGGTGACACCTTCCGTCTTCAGCCGGACGTGACGCAGGAGCAGCACGTTGAAGGCCTGCCGATCGGCACGCGCGGCGGCGGCGTGTTTCCGTATGTGTTTGCGCAGGACGGCACGTACGAGATCCAGGTGCGGCTTGCCCGCGATCGCAACGAGCAGGTCGAAGGACTCAAAAAACCGCACGACGTTGAAGTACTCGTCGACGGCGAGCGAGTCGGCCTCTTCACCGTCAAGCCGCCCGGAAGCGACCACAATGCCGAGGGCGTGGACGCTCATCTCAAGCTTCGCATCCCCGTGCCGGCGGGACCGCACGAGCTCGGTGTCACGTTCATCAAGAATCCCACCGAATTACTGGAGACCGAGCGCCAGCCGTTCATCGCGCGCTTCAACATGCACCGCCATCCGCGGACCGCGCCGGCGTTGTACCAAGTTTCGATCACGGGTCCCTTCGATGCCACGGGTGCAGGCGATACCCCGAGTCGTCGACTCATCTTCGGCGCCGCGAGCCCGGCAATTACTTCCGGGGTAGCGCGGGTCTCTGACCCGCTCATTGGAAACTCCGAACGCGCTCCGAACACGGACAGAGTGGGTCACAGACCCGCACTCCTTAAGGCGGCGTACGTTTCATCATCCCCAACTAACCCGGCGGCAAAAAATTCTCCCACCGACGACGAGGAGCGTGCGCGTAACATCCTCACTCCGCTGCTCCGCCGGGCATACCGACGACCGGTCACGGAAGCCGATCTCCGGAAGCCGATGCAATTTTTCCGCGAGGGCCGCGACGAGAGCGGCAGCTTCGATGCGGGTATTGAGAGCGCTGTTACCGCGATTCTCGTTAGCCCGCGATTTTTGATCCGCGTGGAAGAGGATCCGCGCGACGTGGCTCCGGGCACCGTGTATCGCATCAGTGATCTGGAGCTCGCGTCGCGCCTGTCGTTTTTTCTTTGGAGCAGCTTGCCGGACGACTTGCTGCTCAACGCTGCGGTCCGCCGTGACTTGCACCGACCCGAAATTCTCGAACAACAGGTTCGACGCATGCTGGCCGATCCGCGTTCGCAGAGCCTGGTCAGCAACTTC
>JBDSPT010000041.1:0-6754 GCA_039930205.1 Opitutus sp.
GTCGCACGTGCGAACGGAGTTTTGGGCCTTGGGTTTGCGGAATCCGTGGCGGATGTCGTTCGATCCGGTAACCGGCGCCTTGTGGTGCGCCGACGTGGGCCAGGACAAACACGAGGAGATTGATCTGATCACCCGTGGCGGAAACTACGGCTGGAATTATCGCGAGGGGAATTTCCCCTTCCGTGGAACGGCGCCAAGCGAAATGAAGTTCATCGAGCCAATCTGGGACTACCCTCATTCTGAAGGCGTCAGCGTAACGGGCGGCTTGGTGAGTCATGCGGAGCGTTATCCCGATCTGAAGGGCAAATATTTGTTTGCGGACTTCGCCTTCGGTCGAATCTGGGCGCTCGATCCCGATGGCGACAAACCCGTCGGCGCGAATCGGGTTCAACTCGTCGCGAAGGCCGAGGCCGTGGCTGCATTCGGACTCGATCCGCGCAACGGCGACGTGTTGCTCGCGAGCTTGGGTAACGGCAAAATTTTACGCCTGGTTCCCCATGAACCATCGGCGAAGTCGAAGCGTTAGATCGATTGATTCGTCGCCACGCTTCTCGCAAGGACACGCAGTCGGCCACCGTTTTTTTAAAATGCGCGAGATTGCCGCGGACTCTCCCCGCCGTCGACATGACACGAAGTTGGAAGAAAGCCGATCATGCGGCGCTGAGTCACCTCGCGTCGCCGTCATCCCGCGCAACCGCAGAGTGGCCGGCCCGGTCCGGAACGTTTAGCACATTGCGCACACTAAACGAGATGGAGTCCGAATCCACCCCGGCCAAGCCACGACGGTTTTCGATGATCAGGTCGTTCGTTCTGGCCGATTTCCTGACGCTCGGGAATGGATTCTGCGGCAGCGGATCGGTCCTCGCCGCGATGCAATATCTCGTGACGGGCGAGGGCAGTTGGTACGTAACCGCGATGGCGTTGCTCCCCGTGGCGCTGATCTTCGATTTTGCCGACGGCCGGGTCGCGCGCTGGCGTCGCCATTCATCGTTTCTGGGAGCGGATCTCGATTCGCTGGCGGACGTGATTTCCTTTGGCATGGCGCCAGCGGCTCTGGGATTCGCCGCTGGACTGCGCGGTGCGCTGGACGTTGTGATCTTGCTCTACTTTGTCGGTTGCGGGATCAGCCGGTTGGCGCGATTCAACGCCACGTCCGACGCGCTATCGGATGAGTCAGGCAAGGTGAAGTACTTCGAAGGCACGCCGATTCCGACCAGCGTCGCGTTGGTGCTGGTTCTGGCAGTGCTGTATTTCCAAGATCGAATCGGCGCGCAGCTATGGCTGGGAAGTTGGGAAGTGGGAGATCTCGTGCTGCACCCACTCGCGTTGATGTTCGCGATGAGCGGAAGCGCAATGATCAGCACCATTCGGGTACCGAAGATCTAGCCGGATCGCCCGGCAGCGCGCTCGCGCGCGCTCCCTGCTCTATCGGGCGGTCGAGTTCTGCCTCAACCGCACATTGCGCGACTGGCTTTCTGCGCCTCTTCCGGTGTCACGTCGCGAACGTGGGTGGCCACGGCCCACCGATGACCGAAGGGATCCTCGAGGGCGCCGTAGCGGTCACCCCAGAACATCTCCTGCACGGGCATGATCAACTTTGCGCCAGCGTTGACTGCTTGTTCCGCCTGCGCATCGGCATCATGCACGTAGAGATGAATCGTGACGGACGTTCCATTCAGCGCCTTCGGTCCGACCGAACGCCACTCGGGAAATTCATCGGCGAGCATGACGACTGAGTCGCCGATCCGAACCGATGCATGCATAAGTTTCCCATTCTGGGCGACAACGCGGCTCAGCTCCGTGGCGCCAAACGCGCGTTTATAAAATTCGATGGCCTCAGCTGCGCCAGCGCAGACGAGGTGCGGTGTCACGGTATGCGTGCCTTGGGGAATCGGGTCGACTCGTGCAGAATTCGCCCGGGTCGGGAGAGTTGAGGTAGGGCTCATGATGGATAGGTGGACAAGGGTTGAGGTTGAGTAGAGGAGGGGACGGCGCTTACGCTGTCCCTTCACCATCTCAACGATCGAGTCTTCCGTTTCGGACATGGAGGCGCAAATATCTCGCGAGATTTTTTGGGATTTGGTGTTGAAGCGGTCCAGAACCGAAAGCCTCATTCGTTGTAGTGATGCAGATTAAACCGGTTGGCCTGTTCGATTCAGGTTTGTCGAAGCTGCACCTGCTTTCCCGAGTATTGTCTCGGCGCGGAGCGATGCCGTCATTACTCTTTCTCCGATGCTCAAAACCCAAAGTTACCATCCTATGAAACATTTCCTGTTTGCTGTCTGTTTCGTTGTCGCTGCCGCCAGTACGGCGCTCGCGCAGACACTGAGCCCGGCAGAGCTCAAACGAGCGTCAGAGTATCTTGAAAAAACCAGCGCTGCGTTCATCGCCTCAACGAAGGGCCTCTCGGAGGCGCAGCTGACATTCAAAACCGGACCAACCCGATGGTCGGTCGCGGAAGTGTCCGAGCACATTGCGAGTGCGGAGGATTTTATCATGGGCATGGTGCACGAGCAGGTCATGAAAGCGCCTGAGCGGACCGAGCCGACGAATGTGAAAGAGATCGACGACTTCGTGCTTCAGGCGATTCCAGACCGCTCACATAAGTTGCAGGCCCCAGAACCGCTCGTTCCCGCGAATCGTTTCGGCACGATCAAAGGCAGTGTCGACCACTTCAAAGAAAGTCGGGCGAAGACGCTGGCTTTTTTGAACGAAACGCCGGACTTGCGTGAGCATGCGATAGACAGCCCTCTCGGCAAGAAGCTGGACGCGTATCAGTGGATCCTCTTCGTCTCAGCTCACACCGAGCGGCACACGAAGCAGATCGAAGAAGTGAAGGCGGATCCGAACTTTCCGAAATCCTGATTGCGCGTCGATTTTGTTTCGCAGGAGATGGTCGGCCGAGGCGTCGCGTCCCGCTGCGGCTCCCCGGTAACGCCTGGCCTGCCTGACCTGCCTCACCAACCCAGCCGGCTCAGCCGTGTATCGAAAAATGAATCCGGTGCCGTACGGAGGGATGAAGTCGAGTTCGATCAGGAAGAAGCTCAAGGACTCAGGCTTCGTCGCGAAGCGGCAAGGCGCCAAGCGAGTCCGTCAAATCGAGGCTTGAGACTTGGGAAACACCGGACGAACCGTGTACCGCAAACGAGTTTGAATTTGCACCGCGCACGGGGAAGGCTCTGCCAATGCGTTTAGCCCCTCTATTCGTCGCGTTGACGTGCTTTACCTCTGTCGTGATCGCCCTCGGCGAGTCCGACCACGACCGTGGCCGGGAGGATCGGGGACGACACGACCGGGGGCGACGTGGTCAGGTCACATTCTATCAAGATGCGGATTTCCGCGGCGGCTCTTTCACGATCGAGGCAGGTGAAGATCTCGAAAACCTGACCATGGTTCAGTTTTCGAACGGGATGACCATGAACGATCGCATCTCCTCGATTCGAATCGACGGACCGGTGGAGGTGATCGTGTACCGCGATTCCAGATACCGCGGCACGACCCTCCGGTTGACCAATGACGTGCGGAATCTGGCACGGGACGGTCGCGACTGGAATGACGTCATCTCCTCTGTCCGGACCGATCATCGTCGTCCCGGCGATGAGCGTGCTGAACAGGCGCGCACGGACCAGATGATCGAACGTGCCTATCGCGAGGTTTTGCAGCGTCGTGCGGACGAGACCTCTCTTCGGACCTATCGGGTTCGGATGATCGAAGAAGGCTGGAGTGACCAGGATGTTCGAAAGGCGCTGCGTAAGACCGAGGAGTACCGCGGCGTGGCCGAAAAAATCGTCGAAAAAGCTTACCGTGATCTACTCGGGCGGCCGGCCGAGCCCGGTGGTTTGCGCAACTACACTGACCACATGTTCAACGATGGCTGGAGCGAGGCGGACGTGCGCCACTCGATTCAGGAGGGCGAAGAGTATCGTCAGCGCGGCAAGGCCAGGCAGGGTGGCTGACGCTTGGTTGTTATGAGTTCAGCGCTCAATTGCACCCACCAACAAATGACCCACTGGGACCAACCCTGCTTTCTGACACGTCTGACGCGAGGCGATGTTATCGGGGCTGCATCGCGCGGTGGGGACACCGCCGAGTTCCCGGCAGATCCGTTTTAGTTCCTGCACAAAGAACGCGCCGTACCCGCGACGCCGGTACGGTTCATCGACTTCCATGTAAACGTCCCCGTAGGGCGCGTTGTAGTGGAAGGCGACGCCACCTCGACCGATCTCGTCGTTCCCGAGCGCGAGCTTCCATTCGGTGCTGCCGTCTCGCGCGTCGAAACGTTCGCAGTCAGCAATTGAAGAACTCACGCGCCGAAGGGTCGCGCCCTGATCCGCGAGCTTCGTCGTGACTGCGTCGATGAAAATAATTTTCACGCTGCTCACTGCGCGGGCGTAGGCGTGAAGCATCGACGCCAGTAAAACGCTGTTCGACTGCGTTTCGATGAACTGAGCCTGGCTTGCATTCATCAGTGCGTCGAAAAATCTGAACGCGTTGGTTCGGTGGTCCGGGACGACATCGAACTCAAATAGCGTAGGTTTATCTTTCCATGGTCCCGCTTCCGCCACGGAGCCGAACCCGACCGGAACATGATCCACGCGCAAAAGCCACGAGCGTGTCCAACCAGCTCGGCGATGGATTGAGTCGTGCACAATCTGGGAAGCCATCTCGCGCCGATACCGCTCCCGCAAGGGTAAGAGGTCTGCCGCACGGGCGGGCTCAAGGTCGAATGTCATGCGCGGGGGGAATGACTTGCTATGCTCTGCTCGGACCGAAAGGCGGCGGGCCAGAGCTTGGTGCCCAGTCGAACGCGACGAAGCGAGCAGCGCGCGCCACGTTACATGGTCTTCAAATCTTCGATGAAGGGCTTCGGTCCGCCTTCTTGATAACCCAAGTGTCCGATGGGCTTCCCACGACTGTTGAGTACGATCACCGTCGGATAGCCCGTGATGCCAAATTCCTGCGCGAGCTTCTGATTCTGCGCCTTCGTTCCGGGTGCTTGCGATTTGTTGTGGGGAAAATCCAGCTCGAGGAGCACCAGCTTCTCGTTCGCGAATTTTTGGAATTCGGGCGTTTTCAAAATTTCGGCATTCAGGCGCTGGCACCACCCGCACCAATCGGAGCCCGTGAAAAACATAAACACGTGACGGTTCTGTTCCTTGGCCTGCGCGAGAGCCGTTTCGTAGTTGGTATTCCAGATCGCTCGTTTGATTTTGGCCGACGGCAAGGCTGGCGCCTCTGCTGGCGCCGATGAGATTGCCGGCGCCCTGGGCGTGTCGATGGAAACCACTTTGTCGTCCTTCAACTTGATCGTCTCGTCGGCATAGCAAAGCATCACCACACCGCGCACGTTCATCTTTCCGCCCGGGGTGCCCTTTTCGGCCACGACGCTGGCGTAGCTGTCGCCAATCTTGACGGACGCCTGCGCGGTCAGCGCGGCGACGAAGCAAAAACCAAATCCAAGGAGGTTGTTCATAACGAGAGGAATGGGACAGCGTCAGCACGCGCCAAATCTTGGGCCATGGCAAGTCAGAGGCGGATCGTCATCAGCGTTCTTTCGGGAACGGTGGGGCGGAATGCCAGTCAGTATTTTCACCCTATGAAAATGAAACTCCGATTCCTCTCCGCCCTCGTTCTCCCGTTCGCTCTTACGTCCCTTGGTTTTGCCGCTGCGGATACCTATCAGGTCACCGGCCCCGTCCTCGCAATCAACGACAATTCTCTGGTGGTCGAGAAGAGTGGTGAGCGGTGGGAGATTGCTCGTGATGCCAACACCAAATTGGATCATCCCCTCAAAGTGGGCGACAAGGTGACCGTCCATTATCGGATGTTCGCGACGACGATCGAATTAAAGCCGGCAAACGCGAAGGAACCAAAAGCGGAACGCGCGCCTTCGACGTCGAAGACAGAAAAGTCCAAGTAGTCGATCGCCATCTTGGGCGATTATCCTGAACAGCGACGTGTCGCCGGGATTGACGTAGGTGGGGTCGGAACGCGCGCGAGCGCGATGCCCACGACAAGTAGGACACAGCCGGACTTGGCGTGGGTTACTTGTGTTTTCTCCGCGGCGCCACGAGCTTGAGACGAATGGCGCGCAGCAAGTCCTCTGAAGAACTCGATCTCGAACGTCTCCCTAAAGCTCCGCTGACAAAGGAGAGTCTTCGCGAAACGCTCGCCCTCGCGCGCTATGTTCGTCCCTATCGCGCCCGGTTTCTCGCTGGGCTGCTCACGTTGTTCATCAGTGCGTCGCTCGGTCTGGCGTTTCCTCTGCTCGCCGGGACGCTGATCGATTCCGCCCTTCACCCCGGGCACGTCAACGTGCCGATTCTGGGCGAGATCACTCTAAACCAGGTGGCGCTCTTGCTCGCTGCATCCGTGACGCTGCAAGCGCTCGGATCGTTTAACAGTGCGCTGGCGTTCAACCGCGTCGGCCAAAGCGCACTCGCAGATCTGCGGCGCGAGTGCTACGGACGACTGATCGGGCTGCCGATGACGTTTTTCGCCAAGCGGCGCGTGGGCGAGTTGACGAGCCGGGTCTCGACAGATATTGCGCAGATCGAAGGGGCGTTGATCGACGCGCTTCCTCAAATGTGCCGTCAGTCTGTCTTCCTGCTGGGGGGATTGACGTTGATTGCGATCACCTCCGGCAAGCTCACGGCCGTGATGCTCTGTACGTTGCCGGTGTTGATTGGGGCCGCCGTTTTCTTCGGCCGCCGTTTGCGCCGATTCTCACGCGAAACGCAGGATCAGCTCGCGG
>JBDSPT010000042.1:0-4772 GCA_039930205.1 Opitutus sp.
GTCGATGCACTCTAAAAAATCCGCAGCCGGCAGGCTGCTCATCATTTAGTGCGAGGTGCTTCGCGCAAAGAACGCTCAACGCCGCGGAATATTCGTTTACGCGGGGTCACTTTCGATTTCGCTGAAGGTATGGCGAAATGGCTGCTGGTTGACGGATATAATCTCGCGTATCGGTGTTTTCACGCGATCCCAGAACTCACGCGAGCGGACGGTTTCCCGACTAACGCGCTTCATGGCTGGGTAAAGTCGCTGTGGATGCTGTCGGACGAGACCAAGCCCGATGCGTGCATCGTCTTCTTCGATCTCGGTGGCCCGCAGGATCGCCTGGCGCTCCATCCGGAGTACAAGGCGCAGCGAGAGGAGATGCCGGAGAGTCTGTCACGCCAGCTGCCGTATGTTCGCTCGCTGACGAAGGCGATGGGCTGTGTCGGCGTGGAGCAGGACGGCGTTGAAAGCGATGACTTGCTCGCGGCGCAGGCGGTGGCGTTGGCCCGTGATGGGCACGAGGTCCTGATAGTTAGTTCAGACAAAGATTTCGCGCAGATCGTGAACGATCAGATCAAACTGATGCTGCCGCCGCCCTCAGCGAATCCGAAGATCGGATGGCGGATGCGGGATGCCGCCGGGGTGAAAGAGAAATTCGGCGTACCCCCTGCGATGATCCCTGACTACCTCGCACTCGTGGGCGATACGTCGGACAATATCCCGGGCCTCGCGGGGGTTGGGCCGAAGACGGCCGCCAAGTGGCTGAACGAGTTTGGGACGCTGGAAAACGTCATCGCGAACTGCACCAAGCTAAAACCGGATCGGTTTCAGGCCACGATTTGCGCAGATGCCGACAAACTCCGGCGAAACCTGAAGCTCACGACCTTGAATATGTCGCTACCAACCATTTCCGTGCCTCCCGCGCGCCCGCATCCAGATGAGTTATACGCTCTGCTGGAGGAACTCGGAATGAGATCGAGTTTGGTGGAAGCGCGGAAGCGATACAGCGGAGAAGCGGCGCAACTGACCACCAGCGCTAACGTACCAAGCAAGCCAACGCCAGTGGCGAAGACGACTCAGGGCGAGTTGTTCTGACGTGCGGTGTTCGGAGGAACAAGTAGGTCGACGGAAAAGTTAAACAGGGAGATCACCGAGGTCACAGAGAACAGAGCGGAGAGGCCGCCGAAACTAACCCTTCGTTCCTTCGCGAGACAGGTTGAGTCCTGCCTCGATTCGCCGATTTGGCGAATCGGTTCGTGCTCGAAAAGATTAGCGAAGATCAGCGGTTAACACGACCGGCGGAATGGTCGAGGTCACACGATCTTCTGAGGTCGGTTGGTTCGGATCGACTCCTTGACCTCCGTTTTCAAAGCACAAACCTGCCGACCTCGTGCGCGCAGGATTGAACCCGGACCCTCTGCCGTCAGCGCCGAACGCAAACCTTAAACCCGCACTCTACTCGCGACCTTCCTTTGACACGCCAGCCGGATCGAAAATGTAGCCAATGCCGTGCACCGTACGGAAGGTCGATAGATCGAGGCCGTGCTCTTTGAAGAGCTCGCGAACCTTCACGACATATTGATCAAGTGAGCGGCTGCGGACGTCTGCGTGAATACCCCAAACCGCGTGAATCAGCGCTTTGCGAGTGATGACCGAGCCCTGATTGGCGTTCAAGTACGCGAGAATTCCCAGTTCCTTGCGGCCAAGTTTAAGGACAGCTGCATCAGGGAAACCGATTTCAAGGCGATCAGGGATAATCTTGGCGCCGCAAAAATCGAAGGGTTGGTCACCGACACGAACGTTTTTCGTGAGGTTCAGGTCCGCCTTGGACTCGGCGCGACGTAGCACCGCGCGGATGCGGGCGACCAGTTCGGGGTAGCTGAAGGGTTTGGTGATGTAGTCATCTCCGCCCATCTCGAGGCCCTTAACCTTGGTATTTTCCGTGATTTCGCCGGTCAGGAAGATAATCGGAATCGATATGTCGGCCGCACGGAGTTCTTCAACCAGTGAGAAACCGCTGCCGTCGGGCAGGGTGATGTCGAGGAGCAGCAGGTTGGCGAAATTCTGCTTCAGGAAGCGGAACGCGTGCGCGGTGCGGTTGCAGATCTGCGTTTGCATCCCGGCTCGTTCGAGGTGAACGGCAATCAGGTTGGCAAGTTCCATTTCGTCTTCTACGACGACGACTAACGGTTTTGGTTCAGCGCGCATGAGGTGAGACCGCCGTGCGATCAAGGGCCTGTGTAGATCGGATGGAGCATTTGTCAAAAGAGAATAGCCGGGATTCTCCGTGGAATCGCACGAGCCGCGAATTTCCTTGAAGGCCGAAACGCCCGTGTGAGGTTTGCCGCGTGCCCGCCCGCCCTCCACTTTTGATGCTCGGTCTACCGAAAGGTAGCCTCGAAGATTCTACCAAAAACCTGTTCGCCAAAGCAGGTTGGAAGATTACGACGAGCTCACGCTCCTACAAACCTTCCATCGATGACGCAGAGTTGGACGGTCGATTTGTTCGGGCGCAAGAGGTCAGCCGGTACGTTGAACACGGTTTCTTCGACTGTGGCCTGACGGGGTTCGACTGGATCCAGGAAAACGAATCTGACGTTGTCGAGGTGTGTGATCTCATCTACAGCCGCGCATCCGTGCAAAAATCACGCTGGGTCCTGTGCGTTCCCGAGTCCTCCCCCATTCAGCGACCGGAAGAACTGGCCGGCAAACGTGTCGCCACCGAGCTTGTCGGCACAGTGAAACGGTATTTCGAAAAGCGTAACATTCCCATCGAGATCGAGTTCTCATGGGGCGCGACCGAGGTGAAGGTGCCTGATTTGGTCGATGCCATCGTCGACATCACGGAAACCGGCAACTCGCTTCGGGCAAACAAGCTCCGAATTGTCGATACACTCCTCGAGACGAATACCAAGTTCATCGCCAACAAAACCAGCTGGGCCAATCCGGCAAAGCGGAAGAAGATTGAGACGATTGCGCTCCTGTTGCGCGGAGCGTTGGAAGCGGAGAGCAAAGTCGGTCTTAAGATGAATCTGCCGCGGGCTTCGCTCGAGTCAGTGGTGAAGGCCCTGCCGGCATTGCGGAATCCAACAATCTCCCAGCTAAGCAATGCTGATTGGGTCGCACTGGAAACAATCATCGATGAGAGCGTCGCACGGGAGATCATTCCGCAGCTCAAGGAGCTGGGCGCGGAAGGGATAGTTGAATATCCGCTCAACAAGGTAGTATATTGATCGATGAAAAAAGGGCGTACGAAACTTCCCGGCGGCGCGGCCTATAGCCATCCGCCGATGGTCACGAAGGCCATTAATCTCGGTCTGCTGCAGCACGCGTGCGGAGCGAGCGCGGCGGAGAACTTGAAGAAGACTTTGGCTCTGGCCGAGCAGGCGGCCAAGCAGGGCGCGAACATCATTTGCACGCAGGAACTGTTTCGGTCCCAGTACTTCTGCCAGAGCGAAGATCACGAGCACTTTAAACTGGCCGAGGCGATTCCCGGTCCGAGCACGGAAGCCTTTCAGAAGTTGGCGAAGAAATATGGCGTCGTGATCATCGGTTCATTGTTCGAGCGACGCGCGAGTGGACTGTATCACAATACCGCCGTCATCATCGATGCCGACGGGAAGCTGCTCGGCATTTACCGAAAGATGCACATTCCGGATGACCCGCTGTACTACGAGAAATTTTACTTCACACCGGGCGATACGGGATTTCGCGCGTGGGACACAAAGTTCGGCAAGATCGGGGTACTTGTATGCTGGGATCAATGGTATCCCGAGGGCGCCCGACTGACTGCGATGCAAGGAGCAGAGATTTTATTTTATCCGACTGCGATCGGTTGGCATCCGGGCGAGAAAAAAGAGTACGGCGAGAATCAGCACGGTGCCTGGGAAACAATTCAGCGCAGTCACGCCGTGGCTAACGGCTGTTACGTCGCCGCCATCAACCGGATCGGCACGGAGATTCTGCCCGAGGTGGGAGGACCCGGGATCGAGTTTTGGGGCCAGAGTTTTGTCGCAGGCACCAGCGGTCAAATCCTCGCAAAGGCGAGCATGGACAAAGAAGAGGTTTTGATCGTCCCGATCGAGTTGGGTAAAGTAGACGTTACCCGGACCCACTGGCCGTTCCTCCGCGACCGGCGCATCGACGCTTACGAGAATCTGACGAAGCGGTTTATTGATTAAGGTGGGTTGAAGGGCGGGACTGGGGCTCGATTGGCGGAAGCTGCTTCGAGGCGAAAGAAGAATGAGAGCAAACCTCGGCCATGGCGACGGCTCGTCATTCTGAGCGTCGCGAAGACTCCAACATTTCGACCGCGACGCCACCGTTTGTCCGGAAATGGGTTTCTTCGCTGCTCTCGGAACGGCAGACTGGAGGTTAAGATTCGAGTGTGGCGACCGTTTCGGGACGCGCATTCCTCACGTTGGCGTCCATCTGCCTGTCCAAACTCCCGCATTCTGCGCTTTGCTCCGGCGCGCATTCCTGAATTCTAATTCTTACCGTGTCCGCTAAACGCTCCACATCCCATAGTCCGGCACCAACGAAGTCGGCGGCGCCAACCCCCGCGTCGCTTGGGTTCCGCATGCCCGCGGAATGGGAGCCGCAGGTGGCCTTGTGGTTATCGTGGCCGCACAATCGTGCGTCATGGCCCGGTCAGTTTCGGCCCGTGCCGGCGGCGTTTGCCGCCATCGTCGCGGTGATCAGCCAGTTCGAAGAGGTGCGTATCAATTGCGCGGTGACATTGCAACCGCGCGCTCGACACCTGTGCACGACAGCTGGCGCGGACATGG
>JBDSPT010000043.1:0-4068 GCA_039930205.1 Opitutus sp.
ACGTGCTTCCGATCGCCTTTGTGCCACCAGTAGAAGACCTGAGCCGCGATGAAGATTGCAGAGAAGGTACTGGTCACGATGCCAACGAGGAACGTGAACGATATATCGCGAAGGACGCCGCCACCAAACAAGTAGAGCGAAAGCGCCGCAAGGAACGTCGTCGTGGCAGTCATGATCGTTCGAGCGAAGACCTTGTTGATCGCGGAGTTCACCACGTCGCGCAGCGAACCCGTCGGGTTCAACTTCAGCTCTTCCCGGATACGGTCAAAGACAACGACGGTCTCATTAATCGAGTAGCCGGCGATACAGAGAATTGCCGCGACCATCGGCGCGGAGAATTGGTGACCGAAGAGAACGAAAATTCCGATCGTCATGAAGATGTCGTGTAGCGACGAAAACATCGCGCCGATGCCGAATCCAAATTCAAACCGGAGAGCGATGTAGAGCAGAATGGTGAGCATCGAAACACTCACGGCTAGCAGTGCATTCATCTCGATCTCCTTACCGATCGCTGCGCCAACGCGGTACTCACCGACCTTCTCGAACCCTGCATTCGGATACGTCTTCTGGAGCGCGGCCAGCATCGCGGCCGATTTACCTTCCGCTGTTTCAACTTTGAGCACTTCACTGCCGCCGCCGAGTGCACTGACGTAAGTGGGGTTAATTTCACCGACACCGCCCGTCTCAGCTGCGCGACGAATCCCTGCGGTATCCACCCTTTGCTTGAATGAAACGCTGATCACGTCACCGCCTGCGAAGTCGATGCCGTAGATCTTCTCGCCTTTCGCGAACACGACTACCACTCCGAGGATTACGACGAGCCAGGAGCCGATGAAAGCAGGTTTGCCGTATTTGACCCAGTCGACGTGAATATCTTTCAGCATGCGTCGCATCGTGAACTTCTTGAGGAAGTTCGATTCGATGAGCATCTCCATGACCAAGTGCGCGGTCACCAAGACCGAGAACAACGTGGCCACGACTCCGATTGCCAGCGTCACGCCGAAGCCCTTGATCGGGCCTGTGCCCAACCAGATCATGATTGCGCAGATGATGAGCTGAACAAAGTGAGCATCCAAGATCGTGGTGAGCGCCTTGATGTAACCGCTCTGATTTGCGGTCGCGAGCGACTTACCCGCGGCCAGCTCTTCACGCATACGTTCAAAAATCAGAATGTTGGCATCGACCGCCATACCCATCGTCAGAACGACACCCGCCAAACCCGGCAGGGTCATTGTGGCGCCCAAGCTCGCCATGATTCCAAGAATGATGAGAACGTTGACCCCCAATGTGATCACCGCCACCAGGCCGCCGGTGGAATAGAACGTGATCATGAACGCAGCCACGAGCGCGGCCCCGATGATCGAGGCGCGCACGCCGCCGGAGATCGCATCTTCCGCCAATGAAGGCCCAACTTCGTTTTGCTCCTTCACCACGAGCGGAAGGTCCAAGGGGTTGTTCAGCACATTGGCCAAGTTGATCGCCTCGCGATCCGAGAAGCTGCCTGAGATCTGAGCTGACTCGCTGTTGATCTCTTCTTTTACGGTCGGTGCAGAATAAAGCTTTCCGTCGAGAATGATCGCGAGGCGGCCCAGGCGGCCGGTGCTGCGTCCCTCGTCGGCAATCGATTTCGTGACCTCCGCAAACCGCGCTTTGCCGGTCTTCGTAAATTGAAGAATGACCTCGGGCTTCCCGTACATGTCGGGACGCGGAAACGCGCTTGAAATCGATTCGCCGGTCATCTCAGGGATGCGTTTGACGAAGAGTTCCTCAACTGAGGTCTCGCCGCGACGACCTTCGTGATCCAGTGCGAGCACCTCGTATCCAGCGGGAACATCACCGTTCGGGGATGTCTCGGGCGTGAGAGTTGGATGAATCAACCGGAAGTCGAGCCGTGCGGGCTTCTTCACATTGTCGACGACCTCTGGATTGTCTTTTGTGTTTACGCCTGGCAGCTGCACTTCGATCCGGTTGTTGCCGACCGGACGAATGATCGGCTCCGAGACGCCAAATGCGTTGATGCGCGCACCGATGATCTCGATCGCCTTGGCGAGCTTCGCTGCGCGATCGCGGTCGGTGAACTTTGCGGCAGCCTGCGGATCTACTTCGAGCGTGAACGCCACTCCACCTTTGAGATCGAGACCGAGCTGGAGCCGGCTCTTTGAGCGGCGCAGCAGTTCGTTCAGGAGAATATCATTTCGCTTCTCAATATTCTTGAGCGACTCCTCCAACTGGATCTTCGGAAAGTACTGCGTGAGATCGAGCTTCCGTTCACGACCCAGTTGTTTGAGAGCGACGAACTCGCTGGGAGCGCGACCACTTGTCTTCAGCGCAGCCGCTTCGACGAGCAGAGCGTTGAATTCCGCCGGCTTGGCTGTGGCATGAGCCTTAGCGTACTCGGGGAACGGTTGATCTTTCAGGGGTAAAAGCGTCAACACGGCCCACAGCACGATGGCGAGTGAGAGCGTGAGCTTCCAGAGGTTGCGTCTAAGCATGGTTATTTGGTTTTAAAAATGGAAATGCGCCACGGCTTCAAACGCGTGGCGCGGTACGAAATCGATTCGCCCTATTTCTTGGGTTCGGAGGTGCGACTTACTACGGTGCTCACGAACGCCTTGCCGACTTCGATTTTGGTATTTTCGGCTATCCGCACGACGAATCGATCGTCTTTCACGTTTGTGATGGTGCCGTAGATGCCGCCGGTCGTCACGATTTCGTCCCCTGATCCGAGTGCCGCGAGCATCTTCTCGTGCGCCTTCTGCTTCTTGCGCTGGGGCGCGATCATCAGGAAGTACATCGCAGCGAATAGCAGTCCGAAAAAGATCAACTGACTATAACCACCCGTCGCTCCAGGCGCGGCCTGGGCCAAGAAAAGGGGCGACTCAGTGGAAAGGAACATTTTCGTCATTGCGTGTTGATTGATTTGAAAAAAGAAAACACGCATCTAACTGATCTCACTTCGTCAAAAGCAAGCCATAACTCCCCAAGATTTCCCTCGTTGAAAAGTAAATCCGCATCCGCCTGGTCTGCCGCCAAGTCTGAAGAACACTACGGTTTCAAACGCTGGGGCTCCGGTCACATCGCGGTCGACGACGAGGGTTTCGTAAAGATCCGTCCGCGCGCGGATGATCGCGGTATTCGGGTGCTTGATGTCGTACACGAGGCACTCGGCATGGGGCTTAAAGCGCCCATGGTGATACGCTTTCAGGACCTGCTCCGACACCGGGTGGTCGCCATCAACGAGTGTTTCGCGAAGGCGATCAAGGAAGAGAGTTACAAGGGAGAATACCGCGGGGTGTTCCCCATCAAGGTGAATCAACTGCGTGAAGTGGTCGATGAGATCGTCGCGGCCGGAAAGGACTTCAACTACGGCCTAGAGGCGGGTTCCAAACCCGAACTTATGATCGCACTGGCGATGCACGAAGGATCGCAACGGCTGATCATTTGCAACGGGTACAAGGACCACGACTACATCCGGCTGGCATTGATGGGCCGGAAACTCGGCAAGAAGATCATCATCGTCGTCGAGCAACTCGCCGAACTCGATGACATCATTCGTATCGCGGCGGAAACCGGCGTGAAGCCGATGATCGGCTTCCGGGCCAAGTTGCAAACCCGAGGCGAGGGCAAGTGGGCAATGTCGTCGGGCGATAACGCCAAGTTTGGCCTGAACACCGCTGAGATTCTATTCGCCTGCGAAAAGCTGAAGGCTGCGAAACTCTCCTCCGCCCTGCGGCTCGTCCATTTCCACATTGGTTCTCAGGTCCCGAATATCATCACCATCAAAAACGCGGTGATCGAAGCGACGCGCTTCTATTGCCAGCTCTCCCGCATGGGCTTCCCGATGGGATACCTCGACGTCGGCGGCGGGCTGGGCATCGATTACGATGGCTCACGCACGAACTTCGAGAGTTCGATGAACTACTCGATGGAAGAGTATGCGCGCGATGTCGTGTTTAACATCCGCGAAATTTGCACCGGCTCCAACGTTCCCGTTCCCGACATCGTCAGTGAATCGGGTCGCGCAATCGTCGCGCCCCACTCTCTTTTGGTCGTCGAAGTCTTCGAACG
>JBDSPT010000044.1:0-8802 GCA_039930205.1 Opitutus sp.
CCGTATCAGTAATTCCGTGACCCGCGATGGGGCGCCACCACGGTCGCGAATGAAAAAAATTTCTACGCCGGAACGCCGATCGTCGTGGCATATCGCGTGCTAAAGTCGGGCCGGTCGTACATCCGACCCACACACACGGTCAGTAAGAACTCACTTGGAGCATGTCTAAATCTTTTCGCGGGGCATTCATCATCACCGCATGCGCGACTCTCTCCTCGCTCATCGCTCAACAAACACCCGGAGCAACTGAGTCGATTGTCACGCTGGATCGCTTCGTGGTGGAGGACAAAACTGACGATCCGGCGGGCGTGCTGCCGAAGGCGCCCATCTCGTCGATTTTTGGAGGTTCGAAATCCATTCTCGAAACACCTCGTGCCGTTTCGGTTGTAAGCACCGAGATGCTGCAACAGTACGGCGTCGACAACATCGAGGGTCTTGCCGCGATCGTTCCCAGTTCCTACACGACATCATCGTTCGGTATCGCGGGCTCGCTCGATTTGCGCGGCACCAGCGGTGAAAACTATTTCCGCGGCATGAAGCGGATTGAGAATGGCGGGGTGTATCCGACTCCGATCGGGGCGACAGATCGCATTGACGTCGTCCGGGGGCCACCCTCGCCGGTTTACGGTCCCGGCAAGATCGGCGGCTATCTCAATTTCATTCCGAAATCGTCGCGCGCGAGCACAGGCAAGTACCTCGATCACGACACTGGGAAGATGACGGTGACCGCCGGTTCGTGGTCGAAGCGCACGGCAACCCTCGAGCAAGGCGGCGCGCTCGGTTTCCTCGGTAATCGCAACGCCGGTTACTACATCTACACGATGTTCGAAAACTCCGGCAGCTACTACCGCAATGCTGGCAACGAGCAGGCGCTCTTGCAGTCATCATTTGAAGTCGACCTCAACGACTCGTGGCGTCTCGAGTTTGGTCAGCAGTATCACGAGTGGGCCTCCATCGAAATCTCGGGCATCAACCGCCTCACGCAGGACTACATCGATCACGGCACGTACCTCTCGGGCAAGCCGCTCTACAACGTGGACGTCAACGGTGACAATGTGATCACTCCGGCGGAATTCAGCGCGGCGGGCGGCATCACGCGCTCCTTCGCCTACGGCACTCCTGCTGCGACCGTTCTCGCGGGTCTTGGCAAAGCGTACGCCCTCGATCCGGCCACGGTGAAAACCGTTCAACTGAATGGCAGCGACATTCTCTCGGATCTCGGAGACTTCGCGAATGCCAGATCCGCAATCTACTTCGCCGACTTCATCAACGACCGGAATCCCGATGCGATCCTGAAGAACCAAACGATCGTCGACACGATCAAGCGCAAGAAAGACACGACCCAAGGTTTCGCGACGATGGCGTCAGGCATCGTGATCGAGAACAAAACGACCTTCGAAGGTAAGATGGATCCGCGAGCGTGGCTGCACCTGAACAACAGCGCGTCGGTCTCAGCTCGCTACTTCGACGGCGAAAATCGCTCGTTCGTGTCCACACAGCCATTTGACCGGCGTGACCTTGCGGCACCGGCGAATGCGAACAACCGCATCCTCAGTCCACTCAAGAGTCCCGGGACGGTGGCGTGGAACGCCAATCGAGACAGCGAGCACAAAGACTACGGCTTCGGTGTTCTGAGCGACGCGACGTTCGGCGAGAAATTCAACGTCATCGTTGGCGGTCGGGTGGATTACCTCGACCTCTGGGCGCGGGCCGATCCGGGCTCGACCAATGACGGTGCCGTGACGGGCATTTTCAAAACCACCGGCGTTGCCAACACCGAGACCGGCTTTTCCTGGATGACCAGCGTCTCCTACAAAATAACTCCGTCGATCATCCCCTACGCCACGTATTCCAAACAACAGTCCATGCAGATCGGCAACATCGGCGATGTGATCCCGGGCAACGTTGCGACGCCCATCACGCCATCTGAACTAAAAGAACTCGGCGCGAAATTCGCGTTACTCGGCGACAAACTCTTCTTCGCCGTCGCGGGTTATCGCCAGACGCGTGAAGCCATCGATGCGAACACCTTCGAGTCGTTCTCCACGCAAGCGCAGGGCATCGAAACGGAACTTCGCTTTGTCCCGGCCAAACGCCTGAGTATTTCCGCAGCCGCCAACTGGCAGAAGACGATCTACCTCAGGGCGCCGACCTCCTTCGGCGTCGCGCCGGTCTTCTTCGGACTCTCCGGAGCCGACGCCTACGGAGGCCTGCTCACGGTCACAAACATCCCCGCCAACGCCGGGTTCCGTGAGCGCGGCGGACTGCCTGACAAGGTCATCAGTCTCTTTGGCACTTACACGTGGACGAAGGGATTGGGTGTCACGCTCGGCGGTGTCTACACCGCCGCAATGACCTCCGGCTCGGCCAGGAGCTTCGTGCTTCCTTCGGCGCTCGTGGTGAACGGCTCGATCTTCTACGCGACAAAAAAGTGGGAGGCTCGTATCCGCGTGAACAATGCGACTGATGAGCGATACTTCCAGTCAAACAGCCCGGATAATATCGGCAATACCGTCGCGATCCAGAAGCCGCCGCGGAATTACGAGTTAATCGTCGGATATAAGTTCTGATCGGAGTTCGTCCCACCGCTCATGCCACGCTCGTATTCGCCTGCACGTCCTGAACCACGAAACTGTTTACTTTGGCAGCGAGCGGTTGATCGGGAGCCGCACGCCGCTGAAGCCCGACTTCCCAACAATCTTCCGCGAGCGGACTACTCCCGTCACTCAACTCAATTCGCCGACTGCCCTCCCCTGATCGCTCGCTCTCTCATTTCCATGCAACGCTCACTTCGTCTCCTGATTCTCTCCGCTACGTTCGCACTGATGCCGGCGCTCAGCCAGGCTGCGACGGCGAAGCTCCTCGTTACGAATGGCACGATGATGACCATCAAGCCTGGCGAAGAAGAGCCGTACGTCGGCTACCTCGCGATCGGAACCGATGGAAAAATCATGGCGCTCGGCAAAGGCGCGCCGCCCGCGGATCTCACCGCGACCGAGACCGTCGACGCAAAGGACAAGTTCATCATCCCCGGTTTCATCTCGGCTCACAGTCACATCTGGCAGAGCGCCTTCCGCGGACTCGCACCGAATGACTGGGTTCGTAATTGGGTTACGGTGACGCGCTCGCAAAGCAATCAAGGCACCGCCGAAGATTTCTACTGGTTCACGCTCCACGGATATCTTGACCACCTCCGCCACGGGATCACGTCCGCCTACAACTTCACCAACGGTAACAAAAATCCGGCCTACGAGCAGCAGCAGCTGAAAGCCGGCATCGATTCAGGGATGCGATTCGTGCACGCCTGGGCGCGCGGTGGTGCCGGACTGGGTGCTCCCTTCGGTGCGCCCGCGCTGAGCCCTGCCGAGGTCCGCGCCCAGTTCGTGGACTTCATGAAATACGCGGAAGCGTACAAGGACTCTCCGCTGCTGTTGAAATTTTCGGTTTCGGGCACGGCGAACACCAAGGAATCGGTGCAAACGGACTATTCGCTGGTCAAAGAGTTCAACCTCGTTAACCAAACGCACTTCCTCGAGTTCCCCCGCGATACCGAAGAGCAACGCGCTCATTTCAAGTTCTTCGTTGAGACGGGCGCACTTGGACCGACGCTCTACTTCGGTCACTTCATTCACACCGATGACGTGATGCTCGAAGCGGTCGGCAAAGCCGGCGCTGGCATGTCGTGGAATCCACTCTCCAACGGGCGTCTGGCATCAGGCCTGGCCGACATTCCGCGCTACCTCCGCTTCGGCGTGAAGATCGGTATGGGCGTCGATGGCCAGGCCAGCGCCGACATCGCCGATCCCTTCGAGAACATGCGCATGGGCCTCTACGGCATCCGCGCGAAATATCAGAGTCCGACGATCATGCGCGCGATCGACGTCCTGCGTTTCCACACGCTCGGCAGCGCGACCGTGATGAACGTAGCTGACAAGGTGGGTTCGCTCGAAGTCGGCAAATTCGGCGACTTCCTCGTGATCAATCCGGCCGCGGTCGACACCGCTCCGGTTTACGATCCGTACGCCACGCTCGTTTTCGCCTGCAACTCGCAGAATCTCGAGGGCGTTTACGTCGGCGGCGATCTCGTGAGCTCCTACTGCAAGCTGCTCAAGGCGGACTTCGCCAAGGTGCAGCAGGAAACGCACGACCGGGTGAACCGGATCCGCTCGACGACAAAGGTCGCGCCTTCCGCGCCTTGATGCGCTTCGCGCACCTCCACTCGGGCACAACGCCACCATTTTTGACACGATGATCTTAAACAACCCCGCATCACGTATTCTCTTCCTCCGTACGCTCGGCCTCGCGGCACTCGTCGGCCTGAGTGCGACTGCGCGAGCTGACACTCTGCTCGTGAAAAATGGGTTGTTCATCACGATGGCACCAGGACAAGACGAGCCGTTCCTCGGCTACATGGTCGTCGGCGATGAGGGAAAAATCACAACCGTCGGCGCTGGAAAGGCACCCGCCTCGCTCAACGCCGACCGCGTACTTGATGCCGCCGGCAAGTTTGTCGCACCGGGATTCATCTCGGCGCACAGTCACCTGGCCTTCAGCCCGCTCCGCGGCGTGGGCCACACGGAAACGCTGTACGGCTGGATTCGCGCGAGTCAGCGCTTCCTGAATCTCACAACGGCGGACGACATCTATTGGTTCACGTTACACGGCTCGCTTGGATTTCTCCGCGACGGCATCACGACGGCCTACGACTTCACCACGTCAGCAACCGTCGGCACGATGTCGGCCACGGCGCCGACCACGCCTGTCCCGATGACCACCAAGCAGGGTCCCTTTCAAGAGAATCAAATTCGAGCAAAGGCGGACGCCGGTCTGCGGTTCATCAACAGCATCGGATTGCCGCGAGGCCGGTCTCGCGACGACAGCATCGCGTTCTTCGAGCAGCTGCTGAACTGGAGCAAGGACAACTACGGCAGCAATCCACTCTATCTGAAGACCGCGCTGAGTGGGAGCCTACAGTGGGGCACAAAGGAAACCGCGTACCTCGAAGCGTATGTGATGAAGACCTACGGAGTGATGAATGAATCTCATTTCATCGAAAGCCCTGACCTCGTTCCCGAGCAACAGGCTAAGTTCGACTGGTACGTTGAATCGGGCGCGCTCAGCTCTGATTTCATCTTTGGACATTTCATTCAAACGACTCCGCGAATCGTCGCGGCCGCCGCGAAAGCAGGAGCGAGCATGTCCTGGCAACCGGCTTCGAACTCACGTCTCGCGTCAGGTGTCGCGGACATCCCGCTCTATCGTGCGTTCGGGATGAAAATCGCAGTCGGGCTCGACAACCAGAACTGCACCGACTCCTCCGATCCCTTTCAGAATCTGCGGATCGGCATGGCGCTGATTCGAACGAAGTACAAAGACGCAAAGGCGATGCCCGTTCGCGACATGTTGTTCTTCCACACGCGCGGTAGCGCCGAAGTGCTAAAGATCGATGATGTAGTCGGAAGTCTCGCCCCCGGGCGCTTCGCTGACTTTCTGGTGGTCGACCCACGCGATCCGGATACCGGCCCTCTACACGATCCAATCGCCACGTACGTCCTTGCCTGCGGCCAACGCAACCTGAAGCAGGTTTACGTCGGCGGTAAACTCGTCGTCGATGACGCGAAGTTCGTGACCCGCGATGAATCAGAAGTTCGGAAAGAAATCGACAAGCGCGTCGAACGCCTCCGGCACGAGATCGAAGCCAAAGAAAAAGCGGCCTCGGCGAACGACGACACTCCACACCCTTTCGCTGTCGCCGCCAAAACGTCGCGTTAACCATGGCCCACTCCACATATTTTGCTGACCCCCATTGCGTAAAGGCCGGTGTGAAAACCAACCGACTGGGCCTGTCATTGCGAAGGAACCTTGGCGACTGCGACAATCCAGCTGGGATTTCAGATCAATTGCCTCGTCGCTCCGCTTCTCACAATAAGCGCGAAGAAGAGTCGGTCGCGGTTTCACCCAGACTCCTGAGCGGCGGGAGTTTCCGCCCCCCGTTCGTTCGCCTGGCGATCACCCTCTGTCTCTCCGTCGCCTCCGCGACGACGGCTCACGCCGCCGAAACGCTCCTCATCAAAAACGGTCTGTTCATCACCATGGCGCCGGGTCAGGACGAAGCGTTCGTCGGCTATATGACCGTGAACGCCAATGGCGTGATCACCGCCGTCGAACGCGGCGAAGCACCTGCGTCGCTTTCGGCCGACAGGACGATCGACGCCACGGACAAATTCGTCGCTCCCGGATTCATTTCCGCCCACAGCCATCTTTTCACGAGTCCGCTGCGCGGCCTTGGTCACACGGAAACGCTGTACGGCTGGGGCCGTGCGAACAGCCGCCTGAACAAGCATGCGACCGCGGAGGACGCGTATTGGTTATCCTTACACGGAAGCTTGGATTTTCTGCGGAACGGAATCACGACCGCTTACGATTTCACGCTCGCCCCGACCGTGGGCGGCCAGGCCGTCGGCGTCGGCGAAGTCGTGCCACCACCCGTGATGCGTCCCGGTCCGTTCGAGGAGAATCAGATGCGCTCGAAGATTGATGCGGGGCTTCGTTTCATCAACAGCGTCAGCCTTCCCCGCCTCGGCTCACCAGAAGAGATCATCGCGCGTTTCGATCGGTTGTTCACGTACGCGAAAACCACGTACGGTGACCATCCGCTGTTCCTCAAAATGGCGATCAGCGGCGGACTGCAACGGGCTCCCACGAAGGACACCGCGTATCTCGAGGCCAAGGTCATGAAGAAGTATGGCGTGCTCAACCAGTCGCATTTCCTCGAGAGCCCTGAGCGGATCAACGAGCAGCAGGAGAAATTCTACTGGTACGAGGAAGCCGGAGCACTCGGGCCCAACTTCATCTTCGGGCATTTCATCCAAACGACACCGGACATCGTGGCTCGGGCGGCCAAAGCCGGCGCCTCGATGAGTTGGCAACCCACCTCGAACAGCCGGCTCGCGTCGGGAGCGGCGGACATCCCGCTCTATCGATCGTTTGGCATGAAGGTCGGTGTCGGGCTCGATGACCAGTCATGCACCGACATTTCTGACCCGTTTCAAAATCTGCGCATCGGACTCGCGCTGATTAGAACGAAGTACAAAGACGCGAAAGCTCTGCACATTCGCGACATGTTGTACCTGCACACGCTCGGCAGCGCCGACATCCTGCACATTGCCGACAAGGTCGGCAGTCTCGAGAAGAACAAATATGCGGATTTCCTCATCGTCGACTACCGGAATCCGGATACGGGCCCGCTGCACGATCCGATTGCGACCTACGTTCTCGCCTGTGATCTGCGCAACCTGAAGCAGGTGTACGTTGGTGGAAAGTTGGTCGCCGACGGCACGAGGATGCTGACCTTCGACGAGAAGAAGGTCCGAGCCGAAGTGGACGTGCGCATGGCGCGAATGGAAGCCGCCGCGGTGGCAGAAGAGCAGAAGGCTGCCGCGGGTGTGGCCCACCCGCCGCATCCGTTCGCCGTCGTATCAGCGTCAACTCGACAACCATGACTTGCCCGAGCTCGACCAGGTTAGCCCAGTCAAAAAGCACCATTCTTTCAAAATCATGAAATCCACCGTTCCGCGCTTCTTCTCATTTGCTGACCTGTGGGCGGCAAGGCTCGCCCTTAGACGCACTGTCATGGCCACCGCCCTGCTCGTCGCATCGGTGCAGCTCCTTTCCGCAGCAGCCATATCGGTCACCGCCCTGCCGGACGATCCTGCCTGCAATGAGGTGGACCGCGGTTTTATGAAGCGGGCTAACGAGATGGCGGCAATAACGGCCGCGAAAGGAAATACCTCGTATGGCGCCGTCCTCGTCAAAGAAGGCGTGGTGCTGATGGAGTTCGGCAACGATGCGCGGGTCAGCGGTGATGTAACCCACCACGCGGAAACGGGATTGATCTCACTCGCGAGTCGCAAATTCGGTAAAGAGGCCGTAGCTGCATCGATTCTCTATACCAGTACCGAGCCGTGCATCATGTGCTGCGGAGCAATTCGCGCAGCGGGGATCAAGGAATTCGTGTACGGCACGACCGCGGTCCAGGTTATGCGTCAACGCGGCGGAACCGTTTCGGAGAAGCCACTGCAATGCCGCGAGGTGTTCGCGCGGATCGGCTCCGAGTCGGTCATCATCAAGGGTCCGCTGCTCGAAGCGGACGGACTCGCGGTGCACGCTGCTGCGGCAGCGGCGGCGGTGACGCCGGTCGTGAAGTGAATCGCCAGCCCGGGACGGAGAGGAATTGATCGGGCGCGCGCTCCCCTGAGCGACGACGCGCGCGGAGTTCCGGTGGCCGGGCGGATGGTGCACGCGCAAAGAGAAGCTCGATGCGAAGCGGCAACGGGGTGCTCCACTAAAGCATGGACGTGGCGGTAGGATTAGCGTTTTTCGGAGCGGATGACCGCACCGAAACTTCGCCTCGATGAACTCCTCGTCCGTCGCGGTCTGACCGCATCACGGGCGCAGGCGAAAGCGCTCATCATGTCAGGTCGCGTGCGCCGGGGAACTGAGCGCCTCGACAAACCGGGCAAAGAATTTCCGACCGACGTGGAGCTGATCATCGAGCAGCCGCCGCGCTTCGTTTCGCGTGGGGGCGAAAAGTTGTGCGGTGCGATTGAGCGGTTTTCACTCAATCTCTCCGGCGCACACGTCCTCGACGTCGGAGCTTCCACCGGAGGATTCACGGATTGCGCGCTCCAGTCAGGTGCGGCCGACGTGGTCTGCGTCGATGTTGGTCGTGCGCAACTCCACGCGAAGCTGCGCGGTGATCCGAGAGTGACGACCCTGGAGAAGATCAACGCGCGGCATCTC
>JBDSPT010000045.1:0-6347 GCA_039930205.1 Opitutus sp.
CGAGAGCGTGTTACCGGCCAGATTGAACTTCTCTCCCTCGGCAAACAGCGTGCCCGGCGGACGCTTGAAATTGACGGCGATCTCCGACACGCGGCGAGCCATCCGCTTTCCTGAGCGGAGGTAGAACGGCACGCCCTGCCAGCGCCAGTTGTTGATTGAAAGCCGGAGCGCCGCGTACGTCTCCGTCGCGGACTGCGGTGCGATGCCTTCTTCCTGGAGATAGCCCGGCACGTTTTTGCCACCGATCATACCGGCGGCGTATTGCGCCCGGGCGACGTCCCCGCCCGGCGCGAGATTCAACGGCTGGATCGCCTTGAGCAATTTCACTTTCTCGTCGCGAATCGATTCCGCATCGAGCGACACCGGAGGCTCCATCGCCGTGAGTGCCAGAAGCTGCATCGTGTGATTCTGGATCATGTCTCGCAGCGCACCGCTCTGTTCGTAATAACCACCTCGCGTGCCCACGCCGACCTCCTCCGCCACCGTGATCTGCACGCTGTCGATGAAGTTGCGATTCCAGAGCGGCTCGAAAATCGCGTTCGCAAACCGCTGCACCAACAAATCCTGCACCGTTTCTTTGCCGAGGTAATGGTCGATGCGGTAAACCTGGTGTTCCGCGAACACGCCGCGAATCGTGGCGTTCAAGGCGCGCGCCGATTCGAGATCTTTGCCGAACGGCTTTTCGATGATGACCTTCGCGTGATGCGCATGGCTGAGGTGTTTCGAAGCCAGCCCGCTCGCCCCTAGATTTTGGATGATCGGCGCGAACACCGAGGGAGGGGTTGAGATGTAGAACAACGTCTGCACTTCACGTCCGAGCTTTTTTTCGAGATCGGAAATGTGCGTCGCGAGACGATCGAATGCCGCCTTTTCGTCATAGCCGCCGGCGACGTAGCTCGTGTGCGCCGCGATACGCTGCCAGACGTCGGTGTCCAATTCACGTCGCGAAAATTCCTTGATCGCATCCGCCGCCAGTCCGCGGAACTCGTCGTCAGGAATCGGCTTTCGACCGTACCCGATCAAGAAAAAATCCGCCGGCAGCAAACCGTCGACTCCGAGATTGTAGACAGCGGGGATCAGCTTCCGGGCAGTCAAATCGCCGGACGCCCCGAAAATAACGACGACGGTCGGTGGAGCCCCGCGATGTTTGCTTAAACCATGCAGGAAAGGATGACGCTGTGAGTCGGCCATGCGGGGGAGAAACTTCGGCAAGCATCCTTGGTGAAGCAAGCCGCGATTCGGAACTCCGCGTCAGCGTAATATTCTCGCGCTTACGACGCTCGGTTCTGCTCGAATCCGTAAATCCGTCCACGCGTCCGCGGCTCCGCACGCGAGGAGGTTGAGCTCCGTCATCAACCGCGATAATGTTTGGAGAAGAGCACGATGTTTTCGAAATGCAGGACCTCGCCCGGCAGGCCGTTTGCGGAGTGAACGACCTCCACGACATCGAATCGGAAAGTTCGCGGCGGATGGGGCAGGCGCGACAAATACGCATCGATCACGAGCGACAGCACTTTCTTCTTCCGGCGATCCACCGCGAAGTATCCCGGGACCAACGCACCGTCCGCGCGCGCCTTCACTTCAACGAACACGAGAACGTCACCATCCCGACACACCAGATCGATCTCGCGGCGCCGGTCTCGGGGATCGCGCCAATTTCGTGTGATGACCGTGTAGCCGCGATGAGTTTCCAACCAGCGCGCAGCGTGCTGCTCACCGCGTTCACCGGAGCTCTTAGGCGCTCCAGGCACAAAGAAAGTTCTTAACCACTGCAGCATGGGGTCCGAGGAGAGTGATAGGGTGCTCTCATTGCGGCTGCCCGACGTGAAAGACAATTCCAGAACTTCCCCAGACGCACAAACATGGCCACCCCTCCCCTCGCCGGTACATTGCGTCGTTCCCTGCTGATCAAGGTCATATCCAAGCCGGCTCCCAGTCGCGAAGACATAAACTCCGTCATCGAGCTGACCTCCTCCAAGGTCGTGGAAGCCCTGCAAGCTCAGTCGATGACGTTCTATCTCGTCGAGGGCCGAGAGATCACGTTCAAAAACGTTTACTACTCTCCGACCCTGTGGGCAAAAGACGCATCACTCGAGCAGCGGTTCAAAGAAAGCACTGACAAGCTCCTGGCTGCGCGCCTTCCGCTTGGGACGGGCGTTGTCGGCAAGGTGATCTCGTCGGGAGAACCAGCATTTTTTCACGACGTTGCCCAGCCGGACGGCACCAGTCCGGTCGCGAGCGCGAGTTCGGCCTTCAAGGTTCAGTCGATGCTCACCGTGCCGCTCCGCACCAATATCGTGCTCGGCGCGATTCAGGTCCTGAACAAGGAACAGTCGGCCGGCACGGGCGGCCAGTTCACCGACAAGGATCTGCAGCTTCTGCAGGAGGTCGCAGAATATTCTGCCTCGCTCCTCCACCGCATGCTGGATCCCAAGTTCCAGCTCAGCGCCGAAGATACCGCGAAGTTCGTCGCCCAGCTCACCGAGCTTCCACTCGTTACCAAGATCGAAGAGATCGAGATCGACGAGAAGCTCGTTGAAGTGATCGGCGATGCGCTCATTCGGCGCGAAGGCGTTTTTCCTTACAAACGCCTTTCGTCAACCTCCGTCGCGGCGTTGATGATCAACCCACTGGATTACGCGAAGCGCGAAGCGTTCGCTCAAGCTGCGGATATTACGATCGAAGAAGTAAGTGTCATTCCTGCCACGCTTTTCGAGGCTCTGCTGAGGAAATTCTTCAAGGAAGCGAAGCCGAGCTCCCCTGGGACCACTGACATCGACATCGGCTCGGTCGCAGAAGTGATCAGCAACGCCTATTCTCCCACAACCGCAGGGGAATTCAGTGCCGCCGATCTCGAAAATGAAGACTCGGCCCCCGTCATCCAGCTCGCGAATCGTATCATCGAGGATGCGTACGTCTCTGGCGCATCCGATATTCATATCGAGCCGATGGAGCGCGACCTTGTCGTGCGCTACCGCATCGACGGCATCTGTCAGGAGAAGCTTCGACTGCCTCGCCAGGTCGCGAACGCGATGGTCACGCGACTTAAGATCATGTGCAATCTCGACATCTCAGAGCGTCGATTACCACAGGACGGACGCATCGTTTTCAAGAAGTACACCAAGAAGAATATCGATATCGATCTCCGCGTCGCGACGGGCGCCATGAACCACGGCGAGAAAGTCGTGATGCGTATCCTGGACAAAACCAAAAGCACGCTACCGCTGACGGCACTTGGTTTCTCTGACGAAAATCTGGCCAGGTACCGCGCATGTATTCGTCAGCCGTACGGCATGATTCTCCATTGCGGACCGACCGGTTCGGGAAAGTCGATGACACTGTACTCCGCGCTCGGCGAGGTGAACACACCCGACCTGAATATTCAGACCGCAGAGGATCCGATCGAGTACACTCTTCCGGGCATCAATCAGATGCAGATGAACCGGCAGATCGGACTCACGTTCGAGCGCGCTCTTCGCTGCTACCTGCGCATGGATCCCGACATCATTCTCGTCGGCGAAATCCGCGACCAGGAAACCGCCCAGATTGCGATCGAAGCCGCGCTGACCGGCCATCTTTTGGTTTCAACGCTTCACACCAACGACGCTCCTTCAACCCTCTCCCGTCTCGGCGAGATGGGCGTTGAGCCGTTCAACATCTCTGCATCGCTCGTGTGTGTCTGCGCTCAACGGCTCCTGCGACGAGTCTGCAAGACGTGCAAAACTGAATACGAACCGACGGGCCGGGAAAAAGACCTTCTGGAAAAGGCGCTGGGTTGGTCGGGACCCATCTTCAAAGCTCACCCTCAGGGCTGCCCGTCGTGTGCGGGTCTCGGATACAAGGGCCGCGTCGGCGTTCACGAGCTGATGGTGAACAGCGAGGAGCTGACCGCCGGTATCAACGCAGAACTGGAAGTCGCCGCGTTGAAACGTATCGCCATGAAGAACGGCATGAAGACGCTACATCAAGACTCGATGCTGAAGGTTCGCCTCGGACTTACGACGATTGAGGAAGCGCTGGGCAACGTGCCGCCCGATCTGATCACCTGACATCGGGCAGGTCTCGGGGGCGACGCTCAGCCGTATACCGACGAATCGTCGGGTACTTTTACAAAAATTGGGATTGCGACGCCCGTCGCGCCAAGGACTTGCTTAGGGGATCAACTGTTCTGCACTGCAAGCCATTGATAAAACGCCCCTAAGGGGTTCACCCTAGAAACCCTAGGAGATAGGCACTATCCATGCTTAGCTCCCGGTATCCATGATCTCGTCCAATCTCGTAGGCTCCTTACGCCGCTCGTTGCTGATCAAGGTTATCTCCAAGCCGACGCCCAGCCGCGCTGATGTTGCTTCGGTCATCGAGCTCGCCGCGTCGAAGATCGTTGAGGCGCTCGAAGCGCAGTCGATGACGTTCTATCTCGTCGATGGAGACCACATCTCGTTTCGCCAAGTCTACTACTCTCCGACGCTTTGGGCCGACGATCCGAACAAGGAACAGTACTTCCGCAACAAGGCCGCAAATCTTTTGGCGATGAAGATCCCGCTCGGGCGCGGAATCGTGGGCCAGGTGATCGAAACCGGGCAACCCGTCTTCTACCGCAATTCCGCGAGCGAAACGCCGTTCATGACGTCGATGGCGCAGAACGCGGATTTTGAGATCCATTCGACGCTGACCGTTCCGCTCAAAACCACCATCACGCTCGGTGCGATTCAGGTTCTGAATAAGGAAATGCGCGCCGGTACGCGCGGCAATTTCACGGAGAGCGATTTGGCCCTGGTTCAAGAGGTCGCGGAGTACTCTTCCGCTTTGATTCACCGGATGGTCGATCCGAAGTATGTGCCGAACGCCGAAGACGCCGCGCGCTTCATTTCCAAGCTCACGGAACTCCCGCTCGTCACCCGCCCCGAGGAACTCGAGATCGATGAGAAATTGGTTCACGCCACAGGGGCGGATCTCATCCGCCGCGAAGGAATTTTCCCGTACAAGCGCGTTGGTCCAAACGCGTTCGCCGTGTTGATGACGAATCCGATGGATCACTCACGGCGCGAAATGTTCACGCGCGCCACTGACATGGTGATCGAGGACGTGAGCGTGGTGTCGGCCACTCTGTTTGAGTCACTGGTGAAACGGTACTTCAAGGAAGCTCCCGTCATCACCCACACTCCGGATGACATCAACATCGGCGCCGTCGCCGAAGCGATTCACGATTCCTACGAGCCGAGCACAAGCGGATCCGACGTCAAGGCGAGCGATCTCGAGAACGAGGATTCAGGCCCGATTATTCAGCTGACGAATCGCATCGTCGAAGACGCCTACTTTGCCGGCGCGTCCGATATCCACATCGAGCCCACGGAGAAGGAGCTTCTCGTCCGCGACCGCATTGACGGTCTATGTCAGGACAAACTCACGCTCCCTCGGCAGGCTGCTGGCGCCATGATCGCCCGCATCAAGATCATGTGTAACCTCGACATTTCGGAGCGCCGATTGCCGCAGGACGGCCGCATTATCTTCAAGCGCTTCACCAAGAAAAATATCGATATCGATCTTCGTGTCGCGACCGGGCCAACGAACCATGGCGAAAAGGTCGTCATGCGTATCCTGGACAAATCCAAGAGCGCACTGCCGATGACCGCGCTCGGTTTCTCGGAAGAGAATTTGGTTAAGTACCGCTCCTGCATCAACCGCGCGTATGGCATGATCCTGCACTGCGGTCCGACGGGATCCGGTAAGTCGATGACCGTTTACTCCGCCCTCGGCGAAGTGAACAAGCGCGACGTGAACATTCAAACGGCTGAAGATCCGATTGAATACACGTTGCCCGGGTTAAACCAGACGCAGATGAACCGGCAGATCGGGCTCACGTTTGCCCGTGCTCTGCGCGCCTATCTGCGTATGGACCCGGACATCATTCTCGTCGGTGAAATTCGCGATCAGGAAACGGCGCAAATCGCGATCGAAGCGGCCCTGACGGGTCACTTGCTGATCTCGACGGTTCACGCGAATGACGCCGCGACCACCGTCACGCGTCTTTGCGAAATGGGCGCGGAGCCGTTCAACGTTTCGGGTTCGCTTATCTGCGTCTGCGCCCAACGTCTCGTGCGTCGCGTGTGCAAGACCTGCCGCGTCGCCTACGAGCCTCAAGGCCGCGAAAAAGAAATTCTCGAAAAGGCGCTCGGGTGGAGCGGACAAATCTACAAGGCAAGTCTGCACGGTTGCCCGACCTGCAGTGGCAACTCGTACAAAGGCCGGATCGGTATCCACGAACTCATGCTGAACAGCGAGGAGCTCACTGCGGCGATCAATCGCAAATCGGAAGTTTCCGAAATCAAACGCATCGCAATGAAGGG
>JBDSPT010000046.1:0-3006 GCA_039930205.1 Opitutus sp.
GTCTCGCCGCCGGTCGTGGCACGAACGGTCGGATCGCCTGCACCCAACCGCGCCGGGTGGCCGCTTTGTCCGTTTCCCGTCGGGTGGCCGAGGAACTCGGGGTCGAATGGGGCAGGCAGGTCGGCAGCAAGATCAGATTCAGCGACGAGACCACCCGTGACACCGTCATCAAGTTTCTCACCGACGGCATGTTGCTGGCCGAAGTACAAGGCGACCCGCTCCTGCGCGAGTACGACACCGTCATTATCGACGAAGCGCATGAACGATCACTCAATATCGATTTCCTGCTCGGGCATCTCCGCACGCTGCGCTACAAGCGCCCCGAACTTAAGATCGTCATCACCTCCGCCACGATCGATACCGAGGCGTTCAGCAAAGCGTTCGACGACGCACCAATCATCCAAGTCGAAGGACGCACCTATCCCGTCGAGGTGATCTACTCGCCATTGGATGAACTTGGTTCCGATGCGGCCGAGGGCGACGAACGCGAGTCGCGAGCCGAAGCACTGCATTACATCGATGGGGCCGCCGAAGCGACCGAACGCATCGTCCGAGAAAGCTCGAGTGGCGACGTTCTGGTGTTCCTTCCAAGCGAACGCGACATCCGCGAGGTCCGCGACCTCCTCGAAGGTCGACGACTGCGGGACACTGAACTCGTCCCGCTCTTCGGCCGGCTGTCGAACGCGGAACAACAACGCGTGTTCGCCACCAGCCAGCGTCGCAAGATCATCCTGGCGACGAACATCGCTGAAACGTCGTTGACGATTCCCGGCATCCGCTTCGTCGTCGACACCGGTCTCGCGCGCATCAGTCGCTACTCGCCACAGGCGCGCACGCGTCGATTGCCGATTGAACCCGTCTCGCAATCGAGCGCGGATCAACGCAAGGGGCGCAGCGGACGCGTCGCCGACGGAGTCTGCATCCGGCTGTACTCGGAAAAAGACTACCTCGAACGGCCGCGCTTCACCCAACCGGAGATTCAGCGCGCCAATCTCGCCGATGTCATCTTGCGCATGAAGGCCTTCGGGCTGGGCGACATCGAGCGCTTCCCGTTCATCAACATGCCAGCGACGAAGTCGATTCGCGCGGGCTACGCGTTGCTGGAAGAACTCGGGGCCATCGAATCCGGCGCGAAACCAATCCGCGATCAGTCCGCAGATGGGGCGCCGGAGGATTCGCTGTTCCTGAGGCAATTGACGCCGATCGGTCGCGAGCTCGCACGCCTGCCCGTCGATCCGACCGTCGGTCGCATGATTCTCCAGGCGCGGTCCGAGAAGGCGCTCCGCGAAGTCCTCGTCATCGCCGCCGGACTTAGCATCCAGGATCCACGTGAACGGCCGATGGAAAAGCAGCAGCAAGCGGACGCCGCTCATCGGCGCTTCGTTCATTCCGACTCCGACTTTCTCACGATCCTCAACATCTGGGACTCCTACCACGACGAGCTGGAGAAGCTGAGTCAGGCGAAACTCCGCCGCTTCTGCCGCGACCACTTCCTGAGCTACACGCGCCTACGAGAATGGCGCGACATTCACTCGCAATTGCTGGACGTGCTGCAGCAGCGCGACGACTTCAAGCTCACTTCCGCCTTCCATGGGCTGAAGACCGTTGACGATAAATCGACCAGCTTCGGCACCCCGGCGTTCCGCGCGATTCATCGCAGCATCCTCGCGGGCCTCCTCGGAAATATCGCGCAGTTCGACGAGGAGAACGGAAACTACCAAGCCACTCACGATCGTCGGGTGAATCTATTTCCAGGCTCGGTCTTGTTTCGCCGAGAAGAGCCGAAGAAACGTTCGAGCGAGAGTGGATCGAGGCCCGCGTCGAAAAAAGAGGCGAAGAATCCGCGCTGGATCATGGCCGCAGAAATCATGGAGACCTCACGCCTTTATGCCCGAACGTGCGCGCGGCTCGACCCGTCTTGGGCCCTTGATCTCGGCGCTCACGTCGTGCGCGTCGCGCACAGTGAGCCGTATTGGAACGAGGATGCCGGCCGTGTGATGGTGAAACAGCGGACCCGGCTCTACGGGCTTGAACTGGAAACACGCGGCGTTGGATTCGGCAAAATTGATCCCGCGCATGCGACGGAGATCTTCATTCGTGAGGGATTGGTCAACGACACCATCACCTTCCCGCTCGATTTTATTGTTCACAACCGAACGGTCCGGGAAAACGTCGAAGCGATTCTCTCCCGCACTCGTGACACGGGTTACCTCAATCTGGACGAAGCGGCGTTTCGCTTCTACGCGGATCAGCTGAGGCTCGATGACATTCCGAAACGCGGTGCGCCCTTGAACCGCCCGTCGCCTTCTACTCCGTCAGCCACAGCGGACCGGCCGACCGATTCGCTCGAGGGCGTTTCATCCGTGTCGGAACTCGTGGATCTCGTGCGCGAGCGACGAGGCCGCGAGCCTCGTTTCTTGATGATGGAGCCCGAAAACCTCCGCGCCGCCGAAACGCTCGATCACGATACCGACTCGTTTCCGGAAGCGGTTCCGATCGAGAACCGAACGCTGCCGCTGAACTACGCGTACAAGCCCGGCCAAACGGACGATGGCGTCACACTCGATGTGAATATTCGTGAAGCGGAAACGCTCACGCCCGCCGCGCTCGACTGGGCCGTGCCCGGCCACCTCGACCCGAAAGTGGAACATTATCTTCGCGTATTACCGAAGGAACTACGGCGGGCCTTCGTGCCACTGGCCGAAACGGCGAAGAGCCTCGCCGCGCAGGTGGCGCAACGGGATCGGCTCACGGGTCGGCGCGAAACTCTGGCCGAGGCACTCGCGTTCCAGATCGCCGAGCGCTTCCGGGTTGCGATTGATCCGTCCATCTGGGCCGACAAGCCGCCTCCCGATCACCTGCGCGTACGCGTGAGGGTCACCGACGACCGCGGTCGGGAACTCTGCGCGAGTCGCGAGCTGTCAGTCATTGAAGCTGCCCTTCACGCAGAAAAACGGACCGCGAGCGCGACCGTCGCGCGCGTGGAACCGGAGTCCTGGCGCCGGG
>JBDSPT010000047.1:0-4283 GCA_039930205.1 Opitutus sp.
GGCCAGACACGATCAAGATCGTGGTCTCGGGAGCGTGCTCCAACACCTGCTTGATGACATCGATCCCACTCAATCCGCCCCTCGAGAGATCCATCACCACCGCATCGGGATTGTGCTTTTTGACCAGCTCGATCGTCTGCAGTCCGTTGATGGCCTCGCCCACGACTTCGATGTCCGGCTCGAAACTCAAAAGCACTTTCAGCCCCTGCCTAAACGCATAATAGTCGTCCGCGATCACCACGGTTATCTGCGTCTCGGCCATGGTCCGAATGGAGCGATTACCACGCCCGTGTCCAGCTCGGGCGCATTCCCAAGACGATTTTTCTGCCGTGGAAACCCGTCAGAGGGTCCGTTGCCGATTGAACGCCGGGCCTTGCCCTGACTCGTACGTGAAATATTGAATACACGCTAGAGCCATTTAAACAAAACGGTAGCCGAGTTCCTGTCATTGCGAGAAGCGCAGCGACGAAGCAATCCAGCTGGATCGCCACGGCGCGCTTGGCGCACCTCGCGATGACAATGAGGCGGCGTCCGGCTACAGTTAAGTTAAACCGCTCTAGCTAGGCATGGGCCACCGGGATGCTCGTGATGTACGCAACGCGCTCACGCGCCGTTCGCAGGGTAAATTTGCAGACGGCCGCAAACAAGATCACATCCGCGGTGGAGGAACGAAGGTTGAGTCGCGGATGGGACAACCCCAAATGCTTCATCTCGATCTCCGAAAACCGCGAGCGAGCGCCCTGCCTACATCAGGACCAAGGCACTCATCATCCTGTTTGACCTTAGGCTGCGCGAGTCTGGCTTGCGCTCTTCTTTTTCTTCTTCGCTGTTGCGGAAGACTTGGGCTTCCCCGCGGCGGCCAAACTTTCCTGGAGCACCTTGACCAGATCGATGACGTTCGTCGCCGGTTGCGACTTCTGCTTTGGACCCGGCACTTCCTTGCCTCCGGCCGCCACCTTCTGATCGATCAGTTTCATCACGGCGGCGGCATACTCATCTTTGTAACGCTCCGGATCCCAATCCGTCGTCATCTGGTTCAAAAGCGTTTTAGCCATCTCTTTTTCGCGACTCCCAATCGGTTTTTCCGCCGTGACTTTGATCTCATCCGCCGAGGCGATCTCCTGAGCAAAGTGCATGAGTTCCATGACGAGCAAGGTGCCATGTGCTTTGACCGCGGCCAGATGTTCGCGGTTGCGGAGCGTGACCTTCGCGATGCCCACTTTCTCAGTTTCCGCCAGCACGTCGCGTAACAACGCGTACGCCCCATTTCCGCCTTTCATCGGCTCGAGATAATAGGGCGTATGGAAATAGATTGGATTGATCTGATTCAGATCGACGAAGTCCTGAATTGAAATCGTGTCGGTCGACGTCAGCTCCACGGCGTCAAAGTCCTTCTCCTCGAACACGACGTACTTGTCCTTCTCATACTTATAGCCTTTCACGATGTCTTCCCATGGGACCTCCTTGCCGTCTGCTTCCGCCACCCGCTTGAAGCGTATCGGGCTCAGGTCCCGCTTGCGGAGCATATTGAACGATAACTTTTCGCGACTCGAGGTCGCGGGGTAAACGGCGATGGGAATCGTGACCAAGCCAAAGCTGATCGAGCCCTTCCATATCGATCTCATAATTATTCACAGACCCGCCCCCTCGTGATTGGAGGCAAATTGTGAATAACTTTTCCGACGCTAGGAGGCCCGCGAACGCTTACCGATCGGCGGGAAGGGTATGATGTTATCCCGCAGCGGTTTGTCGGAGGCAACAGAAGCGCGCTCCCGCTCCGGTACGACGGACGCCCACTCGCTCTGCTCAATTAAATTTCGGACGAGCGCGCGCTGCCTCGAGAGGTGAGCCTGATTGGATTCAGCCGCTTCCGAGCGTTTCATTTCGACACGGACAGAGATGAGACGTGCTCCGAGTCGGTCGAGTGCAAAATCGTTAAACGCCGCGAATCCGCGCGCGGCGGGGCGTAACGGTCCAGTTTAGTTTAACCGCCCCCGCCTCTTTTTGGCGTGATCGCCGATCGGCTCAGTGGACCACGCGTCGCGCTCTCCGCCCCACGATAATATGCCAGAGCAACGTGGTGGGAAGCAACAGACCGAGACCATCGTGCAGGAGTGCGCTGGCGTGGCGTGCCTGTTCACCGCCGGCATAGTAAAGCGCGTAGCCGGAGAGGATCAGAACGGCGCAGAGTCCGATCATGACTGACCCGGTCGTCCGATTGCGCCCAGACTTCCACCCACGGCGAATGTGCAGGGGCAGAATAACTCCGAGGAGAAAAATCGACGCCATCGCCGCAGCGCCGTGAATCTTCATCAACGCAGGCTGGGCAGCGCGAACCTCGGAGTCAGATTCGGAGGCGGCCTGCGTCAGAGAGAGCGCGAGCCAGATCACGCCACTCAGAAAAAGCACCGCGAAGACGGTGTAAAACCAACGCCGAAGTCTCCGCCCAAAACGAAGGGGGTTACGCGGCATCGGCGAGTTGCTCGATTCGATCAGGCTGGCCACGACCGAGCACGAGGGCACTCGCGTGGTGTTCCCGCAGCACGGGCGCCGCGCGACGAATTCCAATGGCGGCGACGACCTTGCACAAGGCGTCGGCGAGCATCGCGTTCGGTGCCATCACCGAAACGCTCCCGCGTTGCAGCCACAGCCGGCGGCCATCCGGGCGAACGAGTCGACCCTGGCGGGCGGGATCGAAGTAGTTGGCTGACGTCGCGAGGGCTTCGTCCACGAGCTCCGCGGCGATCAGGCAATGGCCAGGTGAGAACGGGTGACGCAGATGAATGCGCTCCGCCCGCGGACCGAAGACGCGCAAGTCACCCCCGGCGTTCACGACCCCCGAAACGATTCCGGCGCGCTGAAGCGCGGCCACGGCGCGATCAACGGCGAACCCTTTGGCGATTCCGCCGAGGTCGATTTTGAGCGGAAGGGAGCAGCGAACGCGGTTTCGGGGAAGCAGGTCCAATTGGCCCCAGGATTCACGCGGGGATGCTGTGTTCCGTCCGGCCGAGGGACGTGTGGAAATATCGAATACACCATTCGTGCGCGTGGCGAGGTCCTGAGAAGTCGCGAGCACTGCGAATGTCCAGGGGTCGACGCAGATGACGGAAGCGGCCGTTGCGCGGTTGATCCGACTGACATCACTGGCCGGATCGTGCGGGCTCATCAGCGCGTGCACCCGCGCGACGGCGGCGAATGCGTGATTGATGGCGGCCGTTCCGCTGGCGAGCGACCGTGCGCAGACGCGGATTTCGACCACGGTTCCAAGCAGCGGCCGGGCGCGGACGAGCTCAGGAGATTGGCTTGAGCACGAGGTCATGGGTCACGAGCAGCCGCTTCACGCCGTCGGTAATATGCCGGCTGGAAAGCGTCGCGCCGCTGAGATTCTTGATGTCTTGGTCGAGTTTCAGCGGGGCCGCAACAGTCTTGCCGACGAACTGGGCGCGCCATTTTTCCCCGCGCACCTCGGAACCGTAACTCTCCCGATAGTCCATGATCTCGACGGCGGTGACGATGCCCTTGGCGGTGAGTCCAACCGCGTAAGTAATGAATTCATGCTTGCCGAGGACCTCATCGACGATGAACCAGCCTCCGCCCTCGACGCGCCACACGCGGAGATCGGTCATACGCACGCGAATCCCACTGGCTTTAGCGATGGCGTCGCGCTGCGTGGAACTGAGCTTTATGGGGGCCCGATTCAGTTTGCCTTGAGGAAAAATCACGGACTGCGCCTGCTCGACCGTCAGGTACGTCATCGCGTAGCCTGAGGTCGAAGCCGCCAGCGCGAGTGGCGTGATGATCCAGGGAGAACGCATGACCGGCCTAAAAGTTAAAGCCGACCTTCAGGCGGACCTGAAGTTTTTCGAAATGCTCAAGATCCCTCCTGCCTTTGTTCTCGGGCCACCCCGTGAGCTGGGGCATCACCGTCAAGGTCGCCCACCACTGGCGGCTTGCGTAATGCAGATTGGGGCCCGCAAAGATCGCGTATTCTCCCAGTTCATCCAGGTGCATGCGTTCAAACGCCGACGTGGCCAAAGCTTCGACTCCGACAAACCAATTGGGCGCGAAACGGTAGCTCAACCCCGAGCTGAGCTGCAGCTCGAGCTCGCTTTCCCATTCCTCTTCCTCGCGATTGTGCTCGCGCTCGAATTCGGCGCTGAAGTTGGTCGCCCAGACCAGGGAGTCTTCGAAGAAGTTTTTCTGGAGGATGATTTTTTCTTCGAAAAAATAGGTGTCCTGGCGCTCGCCGCTCTTCGCGCTGTAGCGCTTGTAACCGGGCTCTG
>JBDSPT010000048.1:0-4145 GCA_039930205.1 Opitutus sp.
GTGCATGGCTTCGCTCACGATGTACTCGCGTAGCATTGGGCCCAACGCAGCACGTCCATCGCCCCGCCGGGAGAAGGGCGTCGGACCGCTGCCTTTGAGCTGCACGTCAAAGCGCTGACCAAGTGGCGTGATCTGTTCTCCCAGCAGAATGGCCCGGCCGTCGCCCAAGGTCGTGAAGTGCCCGTATTGATGTCCAGCATACGCCTGCGCAATCGGCAATGCACCCGGCGGAAGTCGGTTGCCCGCGAAAATGGCCGCGCCTTCCTCGCCCATCAAACCTTCGGGGTCCAGCCCAAGCGATTCAGCGAGGGGCCGATTGAAACTCACCAGTCGCGGAGCACGCACCGGCGTCGGCTCGATCCGCACGTGAAACAGCGGCGGAAGCTGCACATACGAATGCTGCAGGTGCCACCCGCCATCTGATCCCGCTTGAATCGAAGCGGGCAGAGCGGATGCGACGGAGTCAGACATCGCTCACCGTCACTCTGAAACCCCGGCGCGTCCAGACCAGGCACGAGATTCCATCTCCGCGGCTCCATCGAATCAGCGCGCATTTGTCGGCTACGGCCTACCTCCCGGAGAAGCGCGCGCCAGCGCGCTGCCTACACCGGAAGCGACGTATCCAGTATGTGGTTTGCGATTGGCTCCTCTTCCCTGCCGGTCGCAGCGGATATCCGACCACGCGGCTCGATGAGCCAGCCTCCATCGATTCAAAACGATCAGGCAAAGGACCGAAAACAAGCCGCTCGGGCTCACCGAGCCAGCGCGTCGGTCGCCGGTTCGGCGAGCCGATGCCGAGCCGGCAGAAACCGTGGTCCGAAGAGGTTCAACGCGAGACCCGCGATGACGAGCGCACCGGCTTGGATTTTCCATGCGGGCAGCGGCTCGCCGAGCAGCGCCGCCGAACTCACCATCCCAAACACCGGGACCAACAAGGTAAACGGCGCAACTGAGGACGCCGGGTGTCGCGCGATCAGCCAGCTCCACAGCGAATACGCCACGAGCGTCGAAGCATAGACGATGAACGCTACGCTGAAAATGGTCACCGCGGTGAGGTGCGCAAGGCTGTGCGCGATGAGCGCTGGTCCTTCGAACACCAATGAGGCGAGCGCCATCGGAATCGGCACGACCAGGCTGCCCCACACGACGAGGGCCAGCGGGTTCACGCGACCAAGTTTCTTGGAGGTGAAATTCGCGAACCCCCACGAAGACGCACCCAGCAACACACACGTCAGCCCTGCCGCCGTCACGTCACCGCCCGTGTGGATCGCCACCCAGGCAAAGCCGGCACACGCCGTCAACGCACCGGCAATTTGGATGGGCGAAATCCGTTCCTTCAACACTGCCGCCGCCAGCGCAAGCGTGACAAACACCTGAAACTGTAAAGTCAGCGATGCCAGACCTGCGGACATCCCCAGCTTCATCCCGAGAAACAAACATCCGAAGTGCAGCGCGAACATCGTTAGCCCGTAGACGGACAGCTGACTCCATGTGACTGCCGGTCGCGGCACGAGAAACACGATGGGGAATGCGACGAAGATGAAACGTATCGCACAGAGCAGCAGTGGCGGCAGCTCCCGCAGCGCCACCTTGATCGCCACGAAGTTCGTTCCCCAGATGGATACTACAACCAACGCGATCAGGAGATGACGAACGGGAAACGATTTCGACGACATGGGGTCCACCTTGGCATAGCCGGTCTCCTCCCGTCTCCAAGCGAACAGTCACAGTGCCGCCGACAGTCCCCCTCCCGGAAACGGCGGTAGTGTGTTAACCGCGACTGGCTGCGCTCGTTTCCTTCCTCGCTGGAGCATGCTCGTCATCAGTGCCCAGCTGAGCAGCGCCCTGATCCCGGAGGTGCATCGGATCGATGGTCAAGTTCCCTGCCCGAGCCAAGATTCTTTCATAGCCGTAGCCATGCAGTCGAATTAGCCACCGTCGTAAGACGGTGGACGCGAGGTGACTCGCACCGATCATCCCTCTCACGACGGGGGCTACAGGGTTTGCCGAATTCGACTGCATCCGGCGGGCTTAGAGCATCGTAATCCGCCGAAGCAGTAAGCGGAGACCGCTAGAGCGGTTTAAGTTAAACTGTAGCCGGACGCCGCCTCATTGTCATCGCGAGGTGCGCGAAGCGCGCCGTGGCGATCCAGCTGGATGGCTTCCTCGCTGCGCTTCTCGCAATGACAGGAACTCGGCTACAGTTCTGTTTAAAAGGCTCTAGTGCTCCCCACGGCGATTCCGAGTGAGTGCATCGATCGTAACGGATGAACCGAAAACCCCTTTGGATTCTCCTGCTCGCCTCTGCACTGATTTCGCTCGTCAACACCGGCTGTCGCACGATGGAAGGCGCTGGCAAGGACATCGAGCGCGCCGGCGAAAAGATTCAAGACAACGCCAAGTAAGCGTCCTGGCTTGGCCAGCCGCTTCTCAACGGTGCACACAAAAACGTCACCCCTTTTGGAGTGACGTTTTTTTCGTGCGCGGTCGACCCGGCCTTGCTCCGGCCTGAGCCGCGACCAGGCAGTCGAGCTCGCAGCAATCCTCGTAGCATCGGTCGTGAGACCGATGACCGGAGCGCGCCACACGGTGTTTCCACCGTCTCACGACGGTGGCCACTTCGAACTGCATGGATCCGGCTAAGTCCGACCTCCCGGCTCAGGCATGCTTCAAGGCCTGCTCCAAGTCGGACTTGAGATCGACAAAGTCCTCGCAGCCCAGACTCAAACGGATGTAGTCCGGTTGAACTCCGCTGGCCACCTGCTCCGGCTCGGTCAGCTGGCTGTGGGTGGTGCTGGACGGATGAATCGCAAGCGACTTCGCATCTCCAATGTTGGCGAGATGGCTGAAGAGCTTGAGCGCGTTGATCACGCGTTTGGCGCCTTCGAAGCCACTCTTGACGCCAAAGCCAAGCAGCCCGCCGTATCCGCCTGTCAGGTACTTGTTGGCCGCTGCATGATACTTCGATGACGGCAGACCGGGATAGTTAACCCACGCAACCTGGGGATGATCCTTGAGGAATTGGGCGACCGCGAGGGCATTGGCGCAAATTCGCTCCATCCGGAGATGCAGCGTTTCCAGTCCGATCAGCGTCTGCCAGGCGTTGAACGGCGAGATGCACCCGCCGGTATCCCGCAACAACTGCAGCCGGACCTTCATCGCAAAGGCGATGTTGGCTCCGCCCGCGGGCGGGAAGGCCTTGAACGCATCCCAATGCACCAAGCCATGGTACGACACGTCGGGCGTGGTGAATCCACCGAATCGACCGGATCCCCAGTCGAAGTTTCCGCCGTCGACCAACATGCCGCCAATCGAAGTGCCATGCCCGCCCATGTACTTGGTCGTCGAATGCACGACCACGTTGGCCCCGAATTCAAAGGAGCGGTGCAGGATTGGCGTCAGGCACGTGTTGTCGAGGATCAGGGGGACGCCCGCCTTGCGACCGATGGCCGCGACCTCTTCCACCGGAAAGATGTTAAGCGCAGGATTGCCCAGACCTTCGCCATAGAACGCTTTGGTGTTCGGGCGCAGGGCGCGTTGAAACGCCTGCGGATCATCGGCGTCGACGAACGTGATCTCGATCCCAAGTTTCTGGAGCGTGTGGTGGAAAAGATTATACGTGCCGCCGTAAAGCTGGGACACCGACACGATGTGGTCGCCGGATCCGGCGACGTTCAGGATCGCGTTGGTGATTGCCGCCTGACCCGACGCATGCGCCAGCGCCGCCGTGCCGCCTTCGAGTGCCGCCACCCGCTGCTCGAACACGTCCGTCGTCGGGTTCATGATACGCGTGTAGATGTAGCCCAGTTCCTTCAACGCGAAGAGATTCGCGGCATGGTCGGTGTCACGGAAAACGTAGCTCGTCGTCTGATAGAGCGGCACCGCACGGGAGCCGGTCGTCGGGTCTGGGACCTGGCCGGCATGCAAAGACTTCGTGCCGAGACCAGGGGGATAAGGGCGGATCGTGGACATAGACCGAAGATGCAGAGCCACCGAGCGTCCAGAGGAAAGCCCAAAACGGTAACGGGCGGGCAGAACCAGGGTAACCGAAGGGTGGGGCGCGGTCTCTGGCCCGACTTCAGCGTATCTGTCATGCTGAGCGAAGCGAAGAATCCAGTGAGCGCGTGGAGGCCGGACAGTGTCGG
>JBDSPT010000049.1:0-7793 GCA_039930205.1 Opitutus sp.
ACGCGAAGAGCTTGAGGCCTTGCTGAAAAAGCCGGACGAACAGAAGCCGGAGCAAAAAGACCAGCAGGACAAGGATCAGCAAAAGAACGATCCACAACAAAAGCAGGATCAGCAGAAACAAGATCAGCAAAAACAAGACGACCAATCGAAGAAAGATAACCAGTCCGAGCAGCAGAAGGATCCATCGCAAGCCAATCAGCCGTCAGATCAAAAAGACTCCAATGACACAAAGCAGGACAAACAGGAAAACCAAGAAAAAGACTCTGCGTTTGGCGACATGAAGAATCGCGAACAGCCACCGCCGCCTCAGCCGCCCGAAAACTCGCAGAAAGTGGGCGGCACGCCAAAGCAAGAAGAAGGAGCAAAGACTCCCATCGATCCCAGTCTCGCTCTCCCGATGCAAAAGCTGGATCAGCTCCGCAACCAGGATTCTCCCGCGGAACTGTTCAAGCTGATGGAAGGCGAAAAAACCTCAAAGGCACGTAAGAAAACGAAGGACTGGTAAGCCAAGATGTTCGCTCTCATTCCACCATCAAACCGACGGTTACCTGACGCGCAGCCACGTCTGCCGGCTTACCACGTGTGCGCCACCATGTTTTCGCTTCTGCTGAGTCGAATTCGCCCCGCGCTTGGATTTCACTCCGTTCTTCTTTCGCTGTGCACTCTGGTCGCCGTCACCACGACGCAGGCGCAGTCGGTTCGCTGGGAAAGTGCCGACTCCGGCGACCCTTCTGAACTCCAATTGATCTTCGAGGATTGTGCTCCCGAAGGTGAGCCGCAGATGCCACGCATCGATGGTGTGACGCTCACATTGGCTGGCACCGCGTCACAGACGACGATGAACAACTTCAGCTTCTCGCGATCGACGATCATGACGTATCGGGCACGAGCACAGAAGTCTGGGAGTATCCAAATTCCAACCTTCACCGTCCAAACGAACAAAGGCGCAATTCGTGTGCCCGCATTCAACGGCGGAGCCGCACGCTCCGCCGCGGATGCAAACATCGTCTCACGCCTGGAGCCTGCATCGACGACCGTCTGGGCGGGCGAGGTGTTTCCGCTGGCATACGTTCTGGATGTCGCCCGACGATCATTCAACCAGCTCGGTTCCGCGATAGACTGGAATGCCACGCCTCTCGTGGTCGAAGACTGGTCAAAATTCGAACCGAGCGAAGCAGTCGTCGGCGGTGAGTCACGACTGCGGATCACGAGCAACACGCGCACTTACGCGAAAGCGCCTGGCGCGGTGGTGCTGAATTCTGCGAATCAGCTCGTGAACATCCAGAGCGGTAGCGTCGGGTTCGGACTGTTTCAAACACCGCGAATTGAGCAACTCTCCGTGACATCGAATCGCCCTGCACTGACCGTGCGTCCGTTGCCGAATCCGAGTGTCGCTGGGTTCAGTGGGGCCGTCGGGCAGTTCAAACTCACCTCGAAAGTTGTTCCGACCAGCGCGGGAGTTGGTGAACCCGTCACTTGGACTCTCGAGCTTTCCGGCACCGGAAACTGGCCGGAAATCGCAGGCCTTCCGTCACGTGATGTTTCCAAGGACTTCAACGTCGTTCAGCCCCAAGCCAAGCGTACTCCCACCGAAGGCAAACTCTTCGACGTCGTCCTGTCGGAAGATGTGGTCCTGGTTCCGACCAAAGAGGGCAGTTACATGCTGGGACCCGTCGAATTTGTGTACTTCGATCCGACCAGCGGCACTTACAAGACGGCGAGCACCCCGCGCACCAGCGTCACGATTTCTCCTGCTGCGGTAACGTCCTCTTCGCCGACAACCGCCCCCACGACGTCTGCGCCTTCCCTCGCCGGGTCGTCCAAGGTCGAGCGGAAGCCGACCAGTGACATGAAACCCCCTGCATCGCCCCAAGGCATCCCGCGCGATCCCCTCTTGGGCGCGGCGAACGCGATTGTACCAATGCCATTGAAGAAACTGGTTTCACTCGTCGCGCTGCCCTTCGCAGTTCTTCCGCTGCTCTGGTGCTGGTTCGCACTCCAGCGAGCTCAGCGAACCGATCCGCTCCGGCCCAAACGGGAAGCCCATAATCGCCTCACGCGTCACGTTGCGATGCTCGGCACAGCATCCGCTGAAGAGCGCTCAAGACTCCTTCTCGCCTGGCAGCACGACACTGCCGTGCTGTGGGGGATTTCGCATGCCGCGCCGCGCTCGCCCGCCCTGCAGGACCCGGCTTGGTCTGCATTGTGGATCGAAGCTGACCAGACTCTCTACAGTTCCGTTCCAACGTTTCCATCGGATTGGAGCTCGCGGGCAAACAAAGCTCTGGCGGCGAAGAAGGTCCGCTCGTTTTCGCCTTTGCGGCTTTTCTTGCCGCAGAACCTTCTCCCGTTCGTTGCGGCTTTGGCGGTCTGCTTTGTACTTACACCGCTGGCGTTGGCAGAGAGTAAGACCGAAGCGAAATCGAATTTATCGCCTGAGGCCGCGTATCGCAGCGGCAACTTCGCTTCGGCCGAAAAGGTGTGGGGCGAACGCTTGGCGAAAACGCCGACGGATTCGGTCGCGCGGTACAATCTCTCGCTCGCGCTGGCCCAGCAGGATCGTTGGGGTGAGGCGGTGGCTCACGCGACGTCAGCCTTCATTCAACGTCCCTCAGATTCGCCCGCTCGCTGGCAGATTGCTTTGACGGCTGAAAAAGCCGGCTTCATGCCGGGGCCGATCGCGCGTTTTTTGCCTCCCGGTCCAGTCCAGTCGCTCGCTTCGTTCGCGTCCCCGGGTGGCTGGCAGATCATGTTGATCAGCTCCGCATGGATTTTCGTCAGCGCGCTGGGAGTTCTCCTGCATGGCGTTTATCACGCTCGCTCTCGCGTCCGTTCGTATAGCGCGGTTGCGCTCCTTGGATTCGGCACAGCCCTCGCTCTCTCTTCGGCCGGCAGCCTCCACGCTTACGGCGTAGCGGCGGATCAACGCGCTGTGATCGCCTGGCGCGCCGGCGTGCTCCGATCCATTCCGACCGAAGCCGACACGACCCAAAAAACGACTGTCCTCGGTGCGGGTAGCGCGGGATTCGTAGACAAAGAATTCCTCGGATGGGTGAGGATTAACTTTGAAAACGGTCAGACCGGTTGGGTGCGCAAAGAAGAGGTGATATCGCTTTGGAAATGATCGGTGTGCCGAAGGTCCGCGATCTTGATACAGATTAGTCCTGACGAGTCGGACGGAGTTGTCGAATCGCCTCATAGCAACCCACGCCTGCTGCCGTGCTGAGATTGAGCGAACGCAAAGTCGGATTGGCATGCGGGATCGTTACTCGATGCGACAGCCCAATCTCGTCGTGCAACCACTCGGGAGCTCCTGCACCTTCATTCCCGAACACGAGTCCATCACCCTCTTCGTAGCGCACGTCCCAGAATACCCGGGACGAATGGGTGGTGAAGAGCCAGAGCCGACGTGGAGCGAACTGACTCGCACGGAAGGCCGTCCAATTCTCGTGCTCATGGACATCAAGCGACCTCCAGTAGTCCATTCCCGCTCGTCGCAAATTTCGGTCGTTGATCACAAACCCCAAGGGATGGATCAAATGCAGTCGAGATGCCGTAAGCGCGCACATCCGACCGATGTTGCCCGTATTGGGAGCGATTTCCGGCTGGAAGAGCACCACGTGAATCATCGCCACATCTTCCGTGCGATCACTCGCGGGTTTCAAGTCACACGTCGTGTATTGCTTTGAAGGTGACTTTCTGCAGCGTCGGAGATTCCAGCTCCGTGACATCTCCTCGCAAAGCGATCGTCATCGTGGATGACGAAAAGTCGTACATCGATATCATGGCAACCTTGCTGACCGATCAGCTTGGATGCCGCGTTGTGACGTTCACGCGACCGCTCGATGCGCTGGCCGCCCTGCCCACGTTAAACGCGGGCATTGTCGTGACGGATTGCAACATGCCCCAGTTCAGTGGCTTTGAATTTATCCGCCGTGCGGCGCCGATGGTGCCTGGCGTTCCCTTTATCCTGATGAGCGGCAACGCACAGCATCTTGAGGAAGACGAGCTGATGAGCAATTCACCATTGCGCGCGATCCTGCCGAAACCCTTCGGTTGGAAAAAACTCGCCGACGAAATCATTCTTCACGCGCCGGAATTTGCGGTCCGCGAAAAGAAAGCGGAAGCGGATTCCACGACCGGCTGACCCGAATACCTCGACGCACGCCGCGTCTATTCGATCGATAACCCAACATTATCCGCGGTGAGGATACGCGTGATACTCGCGATGCCCTCGGCTCGGAAAGCTGCCACCATGTTCGCCGCGACCGTATTCGCGACGTCGATGCGCGAGACGCAAAGTACACTGGAACCGCTACCACTCAGCCAACCCGTAAGCGCACCCGATTGAATGCCGGCATCGATGGCCATCCTTCCGCCTGGGATTTTGGGCAGCCGATAAGGTTCATGCATGAAATCACCGACCGCATGAGCGAGCTTGTCGTAGTTGCCCGTGGCAAACGCAGCCGCGAGATAGGCGGCACTGTTAATACTCTTCACGGCGTCAAAGTATGGCAACGTCGAGGGCAATGCCCCTCTTGACTCTTTCGTCAGGAGTTCAACCTCCGGAGAGGCGACCACGAAGGCGATGCTCTCCGGCACCTTCACCTGCACGGAATCGATATAGCGGCCACATTGGGGATCACAGCGAGAGACGGTAAAGCCTCCCAAGATGCCCGCACTTGCGTTGTCGGGATGACCTTCCAGCGCCGTAGCCACTTCCACCAGATTGTGGCGGCTGAGGTTGGTGCCATGTAACGCGTCCAGTCCGCCAAGCACACCTGCTATCACCGTCACGCTGGACCCGAGACCACGCGCGGGAGGCACGTCTCCTTCGATCCGATACGCGAAGCCCGCCGGGGACACGCCGGTTTTGCGGAAGAACGCCGCCGCCGTATCCGCCACCATTTCAAACGCACGTCGGTCCGCTTCGCCTTCAGGCTGTGGATCCCGGCCATCAATCCGCGTTAGGGTAACGTGGTTGTAGAGCGAAAGCGCCAATCCCAGAGAATCAAAACCCGCGCCACAGTTCGACGTGCTCGCTGGAACGCGAACCTTCACTGAGTTGCTACCGCGGGTCATCAGCGTCGGTAGGCTTTCATTTCTTTTTCCACGTCTCGCAATTCCACCTTCTTTTTCAGGGTCTCCCGCTTGTCGAACAGTTTTTTTCCGGTGCAAAGCGCGATCTCGACCTTCACCAGGGCGTCTTTGAAATACATCCGCAGCGGAACCAGGGCGCGCCCACCACTCGCCAACGCCTGCTCGATCTTCCGGATGTGGTGCTTATGCAGAAGCAGTTTCCGAATGCGTTTCGCGTCGTGGTTGTAAATGTTACCAAACGCGTACTGCTCAATGTGGGCCCCGTGCATCCAAAGCTCACCCTTTTCGACCCGGCCGAAAGCATCGCTGATCTGCGCGCGACCTCCGCGAATCGACTTCACCTCGGTGCCCTTAAGCTGGATGCCTGCTTCAAATCGTTCGTCGACAAAATAGTCCCGCAGCGCCTTGGAATTGCGGATCTCGGTGTAGCGGGCGACGTCTTTTTTCTTCGCGCTCATAGGGATCAGACAATCTATGCACAAAAAAGGCGGCGCCGGCAATCGCGGGGCCACCTTGAAAGTTGCGAACCGAAACTCTTAGTTTTCTCCCGGTTCGAAGCTGATCTTGCCGTCGATGATTTCCCGCAATGCGAGGTCTTCCGACGATAGTTTCTCGAGCGACTCCACCAGCGGTCGGTTACCGCGACGCAGCTGCTTCACGCGGCGCGAAACCACGTTGATCAACATGTTCGGGTCAGTGATGACCTTGAGCGCTTCTTTGATGTAATCGTCTCTCATGGGTGGTGGGTTGGGCGGTGAAAAACGTTGAGAACTACGGTGGCCAACGACCTCGTCAAGGGCAATTCCCCGGCTTGCGCCCGATGTGCCCGGGGCGATTTCGGGCGGGTGTTCACTGCCTGGACCACCGTTCGCGACACGATCGACACCGACCGACTCGCGACGGCTGTTGTCGAGCAAGGGCTTGCTGGGTGCGGCAGAACAAGGCCCAGTCGCTTGGATTAATTGCTGGCAGAACCAAATCGAGCGAACAGTGGAGTTTCAGCTGAGGTTCGCGTCTAACGCGGCACAACTCCCCAGATTTTCCACTTACGTTACCGAGTACCATCTTTACGATAGGCCGGAGAGGGTCGCCGGTGCGCCAGCTTACATCGGAGAAAAATACTTGTCATGGGCAAACTCGAGCTCTAGCAATTCGACCCTTTAGCAACTCGCAACCCTCACTTTTCACGCCATGTCACAGCACAAAAGCCTCCAAGGCTCCTCCGGTTTGGTCATTAAGCGCAACGTCCTCAAGCGCTTCGAACGCGTGGACCTGCTGAAGAAGCGTGGTCAATGGAAAGCGGGCGATCGCGTCCAGGGCCTTCGCAAGACCAAGCCCGACGTCTAAGCTCAACCTACTTTCTCCTGGCAGGCAGTTTTTCCACTGCCTGCCTTTTTTTTGCCCATGCACGACCTACTCAAGCCACTCATCGATTGGTACCTCAACTCGCTCGAGTCGGGAGGTTATCTCCTGATCGTCCTCTTGATGGCGATCGAAAGTTCGATCGTGCCGCTGCCGAGCGAGCTGATTATTCCGCCTGCCGCCCATCTTGCCTACACCCAAGGTAAGATGAGCTTGGTCGGGGTCGTCATCGCCGGCGCGATTGGCTCCTGGTTGGGCGCAACCGTCATGTACTGGGCTTCGCGATGGGCAGGCCGTCCGCTCGTACTGCGGTATGGGAAATACGTCCTCATTTCTCCAGCGAAGGTCGAACAAGCCGAGCGCTGGGCCCAACAATTCGGCAGTTTCGGGATCTTCGCTTCGCGACTTCTACCCGTTGTGCGGCACCTCATTGGAATTCCCGCGGGGATCATCCAGATGAGCTACGCCAAGTTCTCGATCTACACGGTCATGGGCTCGGCATTGTGGTGCGCCGTCCTGTGCTGGATCGGCGTTCAAGCGGGCCAGAATGAAGCGCTGATGCGCGGCGAAATGAAAACCATCACTCTCTGGGCGGTGGTCGGACTTGGGATTTTAGGTGGCGTCTACTATTTTTTCGTTCACCGCTTCACCCGGCGCTCCGAAAAGGTTTGAGGCGCGAAGTTCGGCCAAAAACCAAAGTTTCGACTCTACCGACCGGAGCGGAATTAGAAAAACCCGGTCCATGGCAGGACCGGGTCGAAAACTGGTGCGAGCGCCGGGAGTCGAACCCGGATCGACGGCTTCGGAGACCGCTACACTATCCATTGTGCTACGCCCGCAAATCTGAATCGAAGCGAGAGCTTTCAAGCGGCACGTAGAAACTCAAGTCGTTTCCCGTGTCCGCAGACGTTCCTTTGATCAAATGTGAATTGCTTCGCCGGTCGTCGCGGCGGCCGCTTCCATCACAGCTTCGCTGAAGGTCGGATGCGCATGGATCGTTTGATGGATGTCCTCAATCGTCGCTTCGAGTTCCACCGCAAGACCGTACTCTGCGATGAGCTCGGTCGCTTCCGATCCGATGATGTGGGCACCGTAGATCTCTCCGCTCTTCGCATCGCTGATCACCTTCACAAAGCCCTCGCTTTCCGCGGAGGCGACCGCCTTGCCCGATGCCGTGAAAGGAAACTTGCCTACTTTGTACGCGAGCCCCTTTTCCTTCGCTGCCTTTTCGGTAAGTCCAGTGCTCGCGATCTGCGGCTGGCAATAGGTACAACCCGGGAAATTCTTCACGCGGTGAGGCTTTCCGTGACCGAAGATTCCGTTCACCGCAC
>JBDSPT010000050.1:0-5894 GCA_039930205.1 Opitutus sp.
GGACCTGGAGCGGGTCGAAACGGCGCCGACACACAGGAAGCAGGAGGGAACAAGGTGTTTGAAGACGTAGTCAGGGTTTCGCTTGGTGACCTCTGGGTCGGAGCTTCGTGTAACTCTGTGACTCAGCGATTTTGTTCGTTGGGCTGTGAAATATCCGGATTAGGGCGTGCGCTTCCGGGCAGCCGATTCCAAGAAGTGAGCGAGCCGTCCGGCTTCAAGTTCGAGTGAAAAGGCGCCAAGTCGCGCATGGCCGCGCGTGACGAGTTCTTCGCGGAGTCCTTCGCGGATCGCAATGCGTCGCAGTGCGTCGGCAATCAAACGCGGATCAGTTGGATCCACGAGCACGGCGGCATCGCCGGCGACCTCCGGTAGCGATGTGCTGTTGGACGCCACAATCGGCACACCGAAACGCATCGCTTCGAGCAGCGGAATACCAAAGCCCTCATGCAAAGAGGGAAAAATCAGCGCGCCCGCCCGGGTCCAGAGAGCGGCAAAGGCGGCGTCTTCGATATGCCCCAGGAACAGGACCGAGCTGCTCATGCCTAATCCATCGCGAAGCTCCTGCAGCAGTTCCATGCGGGCATCGGGTTGCCCGGTGAAGACCAGAGGCCACGCGCGCGATCCGGCAGCTTGAGCGTACTGTCGATACGCAACCAGGAGAGTCTCGTGATTTTTGTGCGGCCAGTAATTGGCTGGGTAGAGGAAAAACGGATCCTCCGGTGTTCGGTCCGGCAGCGCCGTTTCGGGTGCAGGCGCCGGGAGCCGGTTTTGCACCGGGATGTACGTGTGGAAACACCGGGCAGGTTGAACACCGTAATGATGGCCGAGCCGACCGATGCCGTGGCGAGAAATACATTGAAAGTAAGTGGCCTCCGTTATGGCTCTTCTGAACCAATGGTCGCGGTGAGCGACTTCCTCGGCCGGCAATGCCGCGGGCAAATCGCGGTGGAGCAAGTCGACGATGAGGCTGATGCTTGGCCGACCGGGACGCATCAGACTCGAGACGCCGAACGGCGCATACACGACATCGACTGACGCGAGCGCTCCGACGTCGTCCGTCCGGGCGAATCGTCCGGTGGTCCGCCAGGACGTTGCCTCACGGCGGGAAATCGCAAAGTGCTCTGGCTCCGGTTCGAGGAGGAAATCGCCAGGTCGAAGGAGGGGAGTAAGCTCATCGCGCAAGCTCCGGTCAGCGAGGACCGCGAAGTTGAACGAAGACCCGCGTTGGCGCGCGATCTCGCTCAAGAAGGAAAAAACCAGTGGCTTCACTCCGCCGTTTGCACCGCCAGCGCTCATGCGCAGAAGGTCGACCGCGATCCGAATCGGTTTCGTTGCGCTTGATCGCGCACGTCGTTCCGACGCCAACGCTGCCCGATGCTGACGACGAACGTTGCGTGCGCCGAGTCCGAGCCGGTGCGACCAAGCTGAAAGGTACCGACGCGCAGTGACCGCTGAGTGTCTGCGCGCATCGGCGACCGCCCACTCTTTTTCCAGCGCAGCGGTGCGAGGACCCCATCGCGCCAGGAACCGTTCCGCATTGCGGTACTCATAGGCAGCGCGGCCCGCGGACCGGGAAATGTGATGGCGGACCACACTTTCAGTCGCGACGACGTTCACCAAGCCGTCTTCGCGCGCCCTCATCGAAAGATCGTTGTCTTCGAAACCATTACGGAAGCCCTCATCGAATCCTCCGCTGCGGATGAACCATTCACGTCGCACCATGCAGCAAGCAGCAGTCACGCCAGGAAATTCCGCGTAGGGACCGCGCCCGCGCGCCGCTGCCATGGGCTCGCGAAGATGGACGGGATAGCCGCCGTCGCGAAAAATCACCCCCGCGTGGTCCACGTCTCCGGTGTCTGCCGCGACTTGAATGTTTCCCACGATCCCCACCCGTGGAATTCGGGAGAACGCTGCAAACATGGGTTCGAACCATCCGGCTTGCAGCACCAGATCATTGTTGAGCAGCGCAAGGATCGAACCTTGGGCGATCTTGGCGGCCCGATTGTTGGACGCCGCGTAGCCGAGATTACGTTCGTTCAGAAGAACGACATGGGGTGGCGGCAACTCGCGCAGAAAATCGCGGGATGCATCCGTCGAAGCGTCGTCGACAATGATGATCTCGTGTTCGAGTCCCGGCGGCAGCGTCGCTTTGAGTGAAGCCAGGCAGGCCTGCGTCAGCGCCAGCTGGTTGAAAACGGGGATGATGAAAGAAACCTGCACTCACCGCAAAGTGAAGGGTGGGCGCGCTGTCGGCTCAATGACTAATCGAACGTTGCCCTACGGTTCGAGGTACCTGGTGGATCTCCGCGAACGGGTAACGATCCTCCCTCCACGGGCGGGATCCCGATCGAGTGAACGCCCTAGTCTAGAGTGCGCCCCGGGAGTTCTAGGCAGCGCGATCGGGCGCATTTGTGGGGACGAGCATTGCTACAACTCCACTTTAACCGGCCTAAATCTAGAACGTCGCCTGCAGCGAAAACGCGTACGTTTGCCGTCTCCAGTCACCGTACGACTGCACGCCCGCGCCGGACGGATCGTTGGCGTAGCGGGGCGGACGAGAGTCGAACACATTGTTGACCCGGAGTTGTCCTCTCAAACCGAAACGTGAGCTCTGCCAGGGAGACCAGCGCGCGAGGTCGGTCTGCACGTAGGCGTCGAACTGCCAGTAGGGATTGATCTGCCGGTTGTGCTGCGTGGCCCATTCGATGACAGGAATCGTACGCGAGTGGAAGTAGTGGCCGTCGAGACCGAAGCCGTAGTGGCGATTGGACCAACCGGCTCCGAAATTCGCGCGATACTTCAGCAGACCGACCGCCGTTCCATCCGGCGCCTCCAATTCGTCGATCAGAGCGGAGGTCGGCGCGACCTGGACCTCGTATTTTTGAAAGTAGACGGTACGCGCATACACATCGAGTCGCCCACCGAAACATTCCGTCCAGGCGTAGTCCATGGTGGTGCTCCAATTCTGCGAGTGCCGCCAGGCAAGATTCACGTTGCCTGTCCGCAAGGAAGTGATCCTGCCCACCTGCCCCGGATCTGCACCGACTCGTGACACGCGCGCAGGGAAAAGTTCTTCAAGATTTACCACGGTCTGCGGTTCCAGTCGGGTCAGTTCACCCGATTTCCGAGTGTCCGCGAAATCGATTGCGACGCGCACCCGGTGAACCCGGCCGTGTTGGTAGATCGCGCCCAAGGTTCGCGTCACCGCGGATTCAGGTCGAAGATTCGGATTCAACGCATCGCTCGACGACACGGCATATTTCTCGTCGCGGCGCGGATCGTAGATCTGTGCCTGGCTGACTTCCCCGCTGCCAACGTCGCCGCTCGGTCCGGACACTTTGCGACTGAGGAAGGGCGAAGGGAGTCGGTTCGACGTCGCAACCGTGCCCCGCAGCGAAAATCCGTGAGCAAAATCGAGTTTCAGCCCGCCGGTCGGTGCGAGGTTGGTTTCCTGGGCCGTATCCGATGCCACATAACGCGCGGCAAGATCCGTCTCCACGTCTTTTATCCAACCTGGCAACCACATCTGGGGTAGGAGAGGAGCCTGCAATTCGCCGAAGGCGCTAATCCGTTCCACCGTGCGCCCTGACCAGTTGGTGGGAGCTTCGACGAACGTACCGTCTCCAAACCGACGCTCGTCGACGTACCGTCCCAATTGGTTCATGCGGTAGTCAGCTCCGATGCTCACGGCACCGCTTCCCGTCGGCAGAGTCAGCGATTGGTTGGTGACACGCAGCGCGGTATCGAGCGTGTGATAGTCGCCGAGGGTCACGAACGTGTTGCGACCGCCGTAGTAAATGAGCGCATGATCGTAGAACGCGGGTGGCGGACCAAACTTCTGGGTATCGCGGAACGGATTGTACGTGCCGTCGTCGACCAGCTGCTGCCAGCGTTCCGGATCAACTCCAACGAGACCGCGAAATTTTGTCACGCTATGGCCATATTGGGCGTCCATCGAGACGCGCCATTCGGCCGGAAGACGGATCAGCGCGCCGAGCACGACGGACGAGAAATCGATCTGAGCTTCTCCGTAGTCTTGACCGAGAGAACGGGCGGTCTCGTTCAGCGAAATGTCGATGGCCTCGTCAAAAGGATTCAACGGCGAGTCTGCGTTGAGCGTGAGATCACCGCGGAAGATATTATACCCGCGGTGGGTGATCGACCGGGAGAGAATCCCATCCAATGCAAGCTGCAGCCAAGGGGTCGCATCGTACGTGGCGGACCCGAAGTAACTCGTGGTCTGCTGCCGACGACCGTATAAATAATCGAGGCTGTCCGGAGCATTGGCCACACCTTCGGGAAGATCGTACAGTGCCGTACTGGACACGCCCATACGCCCGGCAAACGCTCCGAGACCTCCGCTGCCGTCCGCTCCCGGCGCCACCGACGTGCGCCACAAGGGAACGGGTGCGCCGGGCGAGGCGGAAGCTGCACTGCGAATGTTGGGTGTGGCTCGGTACAGGACCGTGCCCGGTCCGGTCCCGATCGGCGCATTTGCCTGGAGATACCGTAACTCCGTCTCTGTCGCCGGCATGGCTTTCGTGACAGTCGCATTAAGTCGGACTTGCAACTTTCCGCCCAAAAGTGACCGGCCATGTTGCAACGAGACGGTTGATTGCGGTGCATCAAAGTTCGCCAGTGCGTTGGTGTACGTCGCGGTGACTTCGGTGGCGTCGACATTGGGCCGGAGCACGATGTTGATCACGCCTCCAACCGGATTTCCGCTGTAAAGGGCGGAGGCGGATACGGGGAGGACTTCAATTCGTTCAACGAGGTTGAGCGGAATAAAATTTACGTCAGGGGGCGTTCTCACCTCTGAGCCGCTCACCAGGATTTCGGGCAGGCGCCGGCCGTTCACCAACACGATGGTTTCGTCGGCTCCGAAGCCGCGAAGGGTCGCGTTGGTGCTGCCGGCAAAGTACAGCGGCTTGCTGCCATCCTGCTCGGGCGGACGTTCCGCGGCGTTCGCGTCGATCACGTTGCGTTGCAAAAAGTCGTTCAGGTTAACCACGCCGCTCCGTGAAATCTGTTCGCGATCGTAGATGGTGTACGGGAGCGCGTCGTCCTCGGAACGGGGCAGGTCGAGATTTCCGGCCGCGCGTTGCGGTTGAAAATCCTCAGTGTCGCGGACTTTCCAGTGACGGTAGAATTTGCCTTCGACCACCTGGGGGGCGAGTCGCACGAGTTCATCCGAGGGCTGCAACGTGTGCGTCTCGACGTTTACGGACCGGTTCGCGTCCACTCTCACGTCAACGATCTCCAGGGGACGAAATCCGGGATTGACGACGAACAATCGATAGCTGCCCGCAGGGACTGACGTGAAGTCGAACTCACCGGTGGCTTCGGTCGTCGTGACGATCGACGTGTCCGCAATCGAGATACGCAAATTACGGCCGGGAGTTCCGTCCGGGAACAAGAGGCGTCCTTTGATCGCACCGGTGGGCTGGGCCACGCGACTGACGACAAACTTTCCCCGGGGGCTGCGCCGCGCGAGGAATCCCGTTCCACGCAATAAACGGGTCAGAGCTTCCGGCAGCTCCAACGCACCAACGACTTCGTTCGAGCTGACATTTTGCAAATCGTCGAAAGCAAAAAGCACCTCTACATGAGCCTGTTGGGAGAGTACCAACAGGGCGCTGGCGGCAGATTGTGCAGGTACGTCAAAGCTCACTGGCGCAGCGAGGAGCTCACCCGGGAGCAGACAGCCGAGGAGCGGGCCAAGCGCGAGAATCAGGACTGCGCGATGGTGTCGGAAACCGGCAGAGCAACGAATCAAGTGGAAGCGGGACGAGGTTGAGCAGAACGCGTTCTACGCGGCAGCGAAAACGCGGGCCATCATTTCTCCTCACGCAACGTCACGCGTACGGTTCCATCGAGATCAACGACGGTTCGAA
>JBDSPT010000051.1:0-3793 GCA_039930205.1 Opitutus sp.
AGTGAGACGTTGGTGGAACACAGTTCGCGGAGGTCGCCGAGCAAACTGTAGGCGGGTACCAAGCCGTCATCACGACCGGTCTGGGCGAGGATGGATTCAGACGCGAGACGGTTGATGGCGTCTTCCAACGCCTGAAAGGATTCCGAGGGAATAGACATGCACAATGGCCGGGATTGAAGCCACCTTCTCTTCGGCCCATTTACCTCAAGAGTTAGAACAACCTTGCGGTGGGAAACCCATTCACCCGAGTCGATTTGAGCACCACCGATTTAGTTGGGTTCAGCCAATTCTTTTAAACCGGTTCGGTTTTGATCCGATAGGCAGGGTTGGTTTGGTCCTCTCTCTCGTCGCTCGTTCAATCCACCCTTTTCATGTCCACTGCCACCGCTCCCGTCGCCGCAGCTTCAACGCTCACCGGCAAGTATTTGACGGTTGTCCTCGATAACGAAGCGTACGGGATTGCCGTCCTCAAGGTCCGCGAAATTATCCGCATGCAGAAGATCACCCCGGTGCCGCAGATGCCCGGATTTGTGAAGGGAGTGATCAACCTCCGCGGGCGCGTGATTCCGGTCGTCGACCTGCGCGTGAAATTTGGACTCAAAGCTGAATTCGCTGAACGAACCTGCATCGTCGTTGTGCAAGTCAAGCTGCCCACGGAACAAGTCGTTCAGATGGGACTGATTGTGGATAGCGTCGAAGAGGTGGTGACGTTGACGAAGGAAGAGATCGAGCCGACCCCCGATTTCGGGACGAAAGTCGATACGTCTTACCTTTTGGGAATGGCCAAGGTGAAAGGCCAGGTGAAGACTCTGTTGGATATCGATCGCGTCGTTGCGCCAGAAACAGTGCAGGCGATCGTGCAGTCAGTCTGAGTTGCCGCAAAGGGACTCGATTCGGCCAAGCCGGATCCATGCAATTGGAATAGCCACCGTTGTGAGACGGTGGACGGGGGCGATTAGCGCCGGTCACCCGACTCACGACGAATGCTACACGGTTTCCGGAATTCGACTGCATCGGCTTCGGCTAAGCCGCACCAATTCAAACGAAACTAACGGCCGCCTACACAGATTGAATCGGATCAAGGCATTGAATCCAAAACACGGAACTCGATCGAATTCATCCTTCGGTTATCCAGTCGAAGTTCGACTTAGGGAGCTCGCTCGCGGTCGCAGGAGCGTCCGCCAACGGACCGCCAACGACAGCACCGTGCAGTTCCAATTTTACGAGGAGGTACCTCGCCGACTGCCTTGTTCCCGCTTAGCTGTCACCACGTCATAGAATGTAACCAAAGTCGTGAGACGGTGGAAGCGCGGTGGGGCGCGCCCGTCATCGGTCTCAAGACCGATGCTACAAGGAGTCCTCGATCTCGACTGTATCGTTACGGCTTAGCCCTCCGCACAAATTCGGTCGCCAAACCAGCGGTGCGGAAACGCCGCATCGTAATGCAACGCTGGACGTGTGGGAAAAGGACGCTTGCGGCGCTCCGCAAAAACAAGGAGGGCGGACGGCCACACACAAAGCCGTCCGCCCCTTGCTTCTCACTATCCCCCAATTGTAGTTAGGCCGAAGCAGCCGCGAGCTGAGGCGACGCTGATTTTCCGAGGTTGGCTTTCGCCTCCTCGAGAGAGTCATAGAACGTCCAGCCGCGCGTGTCTTCGAAGCCTTTGCACTCGGAAATAATTTGTGGATTTGCGACCAGGGCGAACTGCATCGCCAGCTCCCGGCACGTCTGCATCGCTTGGAACAACAGTTTGATCACCCCCATGTGCAGGGATCGGAGCTGGTGAATATCGATGACGACTTTGTTGTGTCCCGCGTCCACCGCTTGAGCGAACTTGGGTTTCAGGTAAGTAGCCGCTTCGGCAATCACCGCCGGTGAGCAATTTTCCGGCAGGCGCATGATCATGCTGTCGCCTTCGACTGCATAGTAGCGTTGCGATGTATCGAGGTTCATCGCCTTCGCCATCTTGGTTTCGAGGTCACCGAGATCGATTGGCTTGGTGATAATCGCGCTGAAGCCGACGGTCTGTGCCTGCTGCTGCTGCGCCGTCTCGGTCTTGACGACCAATGCAAACACCGGGGTGTATTTGGTTTTCACATTCGTTCGGATCAACCGGAAGAGCGTGAACGCCGAATCCTCGGGCAGCGACAAGCTGACCAGCATCAAATCTGGCGGAGTGCGCGAGCAGAAGTCGATCGCCTCGCCTTGAGCGGCCACGCCGTGAACTTTCCACGGTGTATGCTTCAGACCTTCCTGGATCTGTTGAATGATCGCAGGCTTGTCCTCGACGATAAGGATGTCAGCGGGATCAAAGATCGATTTCGCCTTGGAAGGTGTTTCGGACAGCGGCTTGAGGTCGATCACGCGACCGGCTTTCTCGATCAACACGTCTTCCTTGAAGGGTTTCACGAGGTAGTCGCGGACGCCGATCTTCGCGATCTTGAGTACATTGTCGCGTCCACCTTCGGCCGTCAGCATCATCACGGGAATTCCCTTGAGCGCCGGATCTGACTTCAACTTCGTCAGCATCTCCACGCCGTCCATCACCGGCATTGTCACATCGAGGAGAATGAGGTCGGGGTTTTCCTTGGCCGCCAGCGCCAGACCTTCGACGCCGTTACCGGCTTCGAGGATTTCGCAATCGTAGGTCTTGAAGGCTTTCCGGACGATGATGCGAACGGTCTTGGAATCGTCCACGGTGAGAATCTTGTAGCGCATGGTAATTTAAAAAAATCGAATCACTCTTCTTGCTTCATGAGGACGTCGGCGATGATCCGATGTCCGCCACAGTCGAAGTGGTAGATCAGCCGAGTGACCGAGCTGATTGGCTCGATCGTAAAATTGCTGCCGTGCAGGATCGACGGAATCGTGAGCTTGCACGGATAGCCCGCGTCACAGAGGCCGTTTTTGAAGCTGCCCACCGTCATGTTGGTCAGCTCGCCGATCGCGTCGTTCATGACCTCGTCGCCTGCATCATTCAGCTCTGCGTCGGTCATCCCGAGCAGCTGACAGGTGCAACGTCTTGCGAATCCGAGATCCAAATACAAATAGATCAGGCCGTTCGCTTCGCCGATGAATCCGACGGTCCCCACCACGTGCGGGCGGGGATTGTCAGCCAGAGGCGACTGGGTAGGCCAGACTTCGTCGAGATTGGCGCCGACCACGGGAGTCAGGGTGGGCTCACGACCGAGCATCGTTTTGAAGACGTCACCGACAGCACGCGCGATGTTGTCGCGGATCAACGAATCAGTGATTGGCTCGGCGGCAGGCATAGCTGGGTCAGGAGGAAGCGAATTCTCCGAGCTATCGGCGCAATCAGGCGGTCGATTAACATGAATTCCGGAGTTTGGAGAAACTCACAGCCCTGCATCTACGGCGGTTACGAAGCGGGAAGCGCCCTTCCCCAGGCTGCGCGTCAACTGACGCGAAAATCACGATTGCTCTGTTTGGACGCGACCTACCGAAACCCAGGAACGATCGATCGTGCTACCCGCCTCAGCGCAGTCGCGTCAAAATAAGAGCCGAAAATCCACCTCAGCCGTCGATCGATGCGAGATCCGCATCAATGGGGTCGCCGGCGAGCCGGTACTCCTGCAATTTGTTGCGGAGTGTTCGGATGCTGATGCCAAGCTCCGCTGCAGCTTGAGTGCGATTGCCACTCGTCTGTCGAAGTGCGACGCGAATCGCCTGTTTTTCCAGCTGATCGAGCCGCAGGACCTGTCCGTGACCATCTGTGACCGCAGACGCCGCATCTGAAACTAAGGCCGCTGGCTGCGAAACCATGCCTGTCTC
>JBDSPT010000052.1:0-6229 GCA_039930205.1 Opitutus sp.
TTGATGCGCTCGGCTGGCACGAAGGTGCGCGGCAACATTTCCGCTACTGGGCGTCACGTCAGAATACCGATCCGATTCCGGCCCAGCTTCCGCCCGCGGATGAGGACTCAAATCTCGCCCGCAGCGAGCTCGCCCTGCACAGCAACGGCGACCTGTCGAATTCCCATTACGACATGAACCTCGTGTACCTCGACGCGCTCTTTCGGCATCTGCGCTGGACGGGCGACGTGGAGTTGGCGCGGGAGCTGTGGCCCGTGATCGAGCGACACCTCGCGTGGGAGCGGAGGTTGTTTCGCCGCGAGTTTGGCCCGGAGAATCTGCCGCTGTATGAGGCTTACGCGGCGATCTGGGCGAGTGATGATCTGGAGTACCATGGCGGAGGCACCACTCACGCGAGCGCCTATAATTATTTTCACCATCGAGAAGCGGCGGGGCTCGCGCGTATCCTGGGAAGGGATGCTCAACCGTACCGTGACGAGGCGGACGCGATCGCACGCGGAATGCGCCAGCACCTCTGGCTGCCCGAGCGGGGCGCGTTCGGCGAATTCAAAGACTTGCTGGGGCTGCAGCGTGTTCATCCGAGCGCCGCCTTATGGACGTTTTATCACACGATGGACTCAGGTTTGCCGACCGCCACCGAAGCGTTCCACATGACCCAGGCGTTGGACCGGGATCTGCCCTGGCTGCCGGTGCAGGGGCCGGGCGTGCCGCCCGAGCAACAATGGAGCGTTCCCGCGACGACGAACTGGATGCCGTACAGTTGGTCGATCAACAACGTCGTGATGGGCGAGTGCGTCCACACGGCGCTCGGTTATTGGCAGGCCGGCCGCCCGGACGACGCGTTCCGGCTGATGAAAAGTGCTTTGCTCGCGAGTATGTTCATGGGCATCTGCCCGGGGAATGTCGGCTCGATGAACTACCTCGACGTTTATCGGCGCGAGTCGCAACGCGACTTCGCCGACGGTGCCGGCGTCACGGCCCGCGCACTCATCGAGGGATTGTTCGGGGTGAAACCTGATTTGCTTGCGGGACGACTTCGCTTCACCCCGGGGTTTCCGGCCCCATGGGATCGAGCACGATTACTTCACCCGGACATCACCGTGAACTACGTACGTCACGAAAACGTGGAGACGTTCCGGCTCGAGCCCCATTTCGGAACAGCTCTCTCGTTCGAGATGGAACTGCCACGTCGTTTTGCGGAAGTCGAACGGGTCACGGTGAATCAGGCGGAAGTAACCTGGCAGTCACTCGACGAAGCGATCGAAGCGCGGCGAATCGCCATTACCGCGCCGGCCGCGAATCAGTACGAGATTGTGGTCACGTGGCGCGGTTCATTCCTGACGAGCCGTAGCGAAGTTGATCAAAATAAAGCCGGCGCGGAGTTCGTGACCCCGCAAGCACCAACGGGCGCCCTGGAGCCGATCGATCTCGGGTCTCACTTCAACGATCGCGTGACCCAGATTTTTCGGAACGACTATCGTTCACCGCGTTCGCCGTACGTTTCGCTCGCGATCCCGAAGCAGGGCATCGGTGCGTGGGCGGGCGGCGTCAAGAAGACCGCCACAATCGACGATTCCGGACTGAGAGCGCGGGCCGCAGCCGAGGGCGCCCTGCGGCTGTCGAACGGCGTGACCTTCGTTACCACGAGCCATGTCGATGAACCCAACGTCCTTTTCACGTCGCGGTGGGACAACTACCCCAAGGAACGAACGGTCGCTCTCCGTGGCCACGCGCAACAGGTGTGGCTGCTGATGGCTGGATCCACAAATTGGATGCAGTCGCGCATCGATAATGGCGAGGTGATCGTCACGTACACGGACGGCTCCGTCGCGCGACTCGCCCTTGAGAATCCAACCAACTGGTGGCCGATCGAGCAGGATTACCTGTCAGACGACTTTGCGTTTCGCCGCGGCCCTGCCGCACCGCTTCGGGTTCAACTCAAAACGGGCCGAGACTATGTTCCGGGGGACATCGGCGGGCCCATCGATGGTGGATCCGCGACGGTGTTATCGCTGCCGCTGGAGCCGACGAAAGAGCTTCGCTCGCTCACGCTGCGCACGCTCTCGAATGAAGTGGTCATCGGGTTGATGGCCGTGACCCTCGAGCGGCCATAATCCCTCCGGTGCAGGCAAATCGGCGCCGGGAAAATCTTACTGACAGATTTTGCGAATATTGCGGGAGAAATCACGGGAATCCAGGGTCGCAGTCACCCCGACCCAGAATGTTGCGTTATTTCGCTCATGGCAGAGTCCGCTGGAAAAATGGCATGCGCTGCAACACGCGCACCAATTGGGAATTCTATGTCGTGACGGAGGGGCGATGCGGATTGCGTTTCTCTGATCAGCAACGGCCGCGGTTGTACGAAAAAACCCTATGGATCTTCGCACCTGAGTGCTCCCATGCATGGGCAAACTATCGCAACCAATCCTATCATCGGATCTCAATGCATTTTGGGAGCGTTCCCTATCCGCTGGACGAACTCGTTCGCCAGAATGGAGGGTGGCTCGCGAAGACTCTGACCGACGCCGACATCGTGCGGCTCGAGGCGATCGCGCGCGATCTGGAACCCGCGTTTCGACAACCGAACTTCGTCAGTCCGTTGCTTTTCCAGCGGCACCTCGCGGATCTGTCGTTGTTGATGCTCGAAGGCAGGGAGTTCAACAGCCTGCCCCCCGCGTTGACGGATCTCGCCCACTTCAAAACCGAGCGGGGGATCTCCTGGTACAGCGAGCACCTGGCGCAGAACCCAACGGTCAAAGAGGTCGCCGATGCGATCCACATTTCACCGAGCCATCTTCGCCGCCTGTTCTGGCAATCGCGCAAGGCGAATCCAAAGTCTGTATTTCGGCGGCTACGACTCGATCGCGCGAAGGAGTTGATGAGCCGCTCGTCATTGACGCTCGATGACGTCGCCGCGCATTCAGGATATTCGAGTGCAAGCCATCTCTGCCGGGATTGCCGGGCCGTGCATGGATTTTCGCCGACTACGTGGCGGAAGAAATTAATCGACCGATTCGTTGCGCCGCTGCCGGAAGACGACGCACCGCTGCGCGAGTACAGCGCGCGTCCGGAAGAGCGGACAATGCCTGCCTAGCGGCAGCTTCCGATGTCGGAGCAGGGCGGGAGAAAGCGCGGAGACGCCAAGGCGCGACGTTCGGACGGAAGGCGAGCCCGGCGATGGTGAGTGAGTGCGAGTCGGCGGGCGCGGAGCGCTGCCCCAACGAGCACGAGCAAGCGTACGACCCGAAAGATCTCCCTCCGACCTTCGCGTCTTTGCGTCATTGCGCTTAATCAGCTTTGTCCCGTTTTACTGCCGCCCGACGATCGGATTGCATCGCCGCTCAACCGGGACACGTTGCCGGCGATGAACACTCGCGCTTTCGGCAAATCAGGTTTCAACAGTTCGGAAATCGGCTTCGGAGCTTGGGCCATCGGCGGCTCGTGGGGCGCTCAGGCTGACACGGATTCGCTTGCCGCGTTGAACCGCGCCCTCGATTTGGGCGTCAACTTTATCGATACGGCCGCGGGTTATGGCGAAGGTCGCAGCGAAAAACTCATTGCCCAGGTTCTGCGCGATCGGGTCGCGGCCGGGAAACGTGAGAACGTTTTCGTTGCCACCAAGACGCCGCCCGCCGATGGCATCTGGCCACCATCGCCCTATTGCGTAGCGGACGAGCGCTACTCGGAAACGTATTTGCGCCAGGACGTGGACAAACGCTGCGCCAATCTGGGAACCGAGAAATTGGATCTCTTGCAGCTTCACACCTGGACGCGCGCGTGGAATCGGAATCCGACTCCGTTCAAAGTGCTGCGCGCGCTCCAAGCGGAAGGAAAGATCGGACTGATTGGCGTCTCCACTCCAGAGCAGGATCAAAACAGCGTCATCGATCTGATGCGCGGCGGCTGGATCGATAGCGTTCAGGTCATCTACAATTTATTCGAACAGGAGCCGGCGGCCGAGCTACTCGATGTCGCGAAGGAACATGGGGTCGGAGTGATCGTTCGCGTGGTCTTCGACGAAGGTGTGCTCACGGGAAAGTTTACCAGGGACACCCGGTTTGCCGCCGACGATTTTCGTGCGAAGTACTTCGAAGGAGACCGTCTCGAGCGAGCGGTCACGCACGCGGAAGAAATTCGACGCGATCTCGCCGGCTCGCCGTACACGATGGCGCAAGCCGCGATCAAGTTCGTGCTTTCCCACCCTGCCGTATCGACCGTGATTCCAGGCATTCGGAACGTCGCTCAAGCCGACGCGAACTGTGGCGTGAGTAAACTGCCCGCGATGGCCCCGGAACTCCTCAAAAATCTGCGCCGGCACAACTGGCGTCGGGGAGTCTGGTACGGCGGAAAGTAATCGGCGCAAAAGGAACGGTGCGGCAAGAGGAGGGCGAATCCCGCTTCAGGGGCTGTTTGGGAATTCTGTCATAACGAGGAATCCCGTTCCGCGGGATGACGACGTAATTCAGCTGGATCGCCATGCGCAGCTTCGCGCACCTCGCGATGACAGTCATTTCCCGAACAGCTCCTAGCCGTAACCCTTCAGTCGAGATCGGACAGGTTTCGCGCTACCGGTCGCTGCGGACCGGCGTTGATAGATCGGGCGGCCTCAGAGCGGCGAAATGCCGATCACCAGTCCGACCACCGCGCCGTAGGCGACGTGGCCGACGAGATGAATGAGTCCCACTGCCAGGCCGGCATCGGTGTATTCTTCGAATGGATGCCCCTCCGCTACGACCCACACCAAACCAAGACTCACAATCAGGCCGTGAAAAAAACCGGCCGCTGCACCGATAATGAGGGCCTTCGGCAAACCGGTCGCGCCGAGCCAGAGCATGCCCATCGCATAGACCATCGCGAATCCGATGGCGGAGAGGGTGTGGAGAATCAGCCCGACGCGCAGCGCATTGTCGCGAGAGCGCGTCACGATGCCGCCAAGCGCCACCACCATATTGCCGCGGGCCAGTCCGGCTCGGGTCATCGCTGTCATCACCACCAGCATCGCGGATCCACCAAGCACACCGGCGGCAAGCGAGGTCAGAACATAATTCAATATCAAAGTCATCGAGTTCATCGTGCCTCCTGGGAGTGGGGTTGCACCGCCGAAGCGGCCTTTGCGTGGCCGGCCAGCATAACCGTCACGCCGTGGCTGGCAAATGGGAGGCCAAACTCTCGCGCCTTCGTTCTTGGCGTTTTCGGTCCGCGCAACAAAGGTGGAACGGTGGAAACGATGCTGTACCTGGCGCCGCTGTTTCTGGCGTTTGAGGTTTGGCAGCTCGTGATGAGTGAGCGCTATCTCGGCATCAAGCAGATCGCCCGCAACGGTGATCCTCGCGCGTTGGGGATGGCTGAGTTGACCGCATTTTGCTGGAGCGCGCTCGTCATGCTGTACATCGGCTGGATGATGGCGCTGTTCATGGTTCCGTTCGCGCGCGTTCACGGCCTCGGTCTGTTCGCCACCCTCGGCCTTGGCTACGCACTCCGGCGCAACACCTCGATCAAGGGCGTGCTCGTGATCCTGACCTTCGAAGGTGCGATTCGCGTCGGGCTGCTGATTTCGCTGATCGCCTCAGCGTGGCGAAGGCTGTGAACCCATGCGGGAGCCGAAGCTAGGGCGGTTTAACTAAAACGGTAGTCAACTGCCTGTCGTTGCGAGAAGCGTGGCGACGAAGCAATCCCGCTGGATCGCACGTCGCGCTTCGCGCACCGCGCGATGACAGTGAGGGGGGCGTCTGGCTACCATTTGAGTTAAAACGCTCCAGTCCGCGGATCCGATTCCCAAAACCTCAGTGCGCAAACCGGCGCATCTCGGTCTTGGGAACCGCTTCAGCGAACGACTGCGTGAAGAACTCCTGGGCCGCGGTCATCAGCTTGCCGTACTTCCCGTAGTCACCCGCCCATGAATTGGGAACGCAAACGCGCCTGATGACGCCTTTGCCGATTTTGTCGGGAGCGGATCCATCCGGCGTCAGTTCCATGGAGAACTTCGGATCGTGGGTGTGCACCACGTAGTGGCGGGAACCGTCGCGTTCCTCCCGCTCGATGCGCAGAAAGTGAGACGAACTCATCGGCGTCTAACCACGCACGCTCTCGCCTCGTTGGCAAACCCGCAGCGTGCTCCTGACGCGAAGTCGCACCATGCATGGACCCTCGGTTCGACCGAGATCCACTCCGTGATTGAAAACTCCTCGGCGCACCCGCAGAAAGTTTCCGCCGCGTGCGTGTCGCTCCT